>NZ_QRMX01000022.1:0-30049 GCF_003472805.1 Acidaminococcus sp. AM05-11
AAAAGAAGGATGGCAGAAATCTGCCATCCCACAATAAAACGTGAAGAGCCAAAAAAGATACCCGGCAAGCCAGGTATCTCTTGAACAAAAACGTCAGAAGCCTCGGTGCATAAACCACCAGCCGGCGCAGACGGCAAGGCCGATGACCAGAAAAACAAATAGGGCGGGCATAAGGAACCCGAACAGGGTAAACAGGGCCACTACCACCAGGGCCGTTTTCAGGATGGAAAGCCCGGCAGCTTTCAGCCGTGCCAGCCGGGCTTTCTTTTCTTCTTCCCGGCGCAAATCCTCCTGGTCGTAGACCTTAAATGTTTCGTCAGTTTCCCCGTCGTCCACCCTAGCTTCAATGGTGGTGCCGGCAAAGGAATCCCGTTCGGTTTCCGTCAGCACCCTGGCCGTAACCTCCTCATTGGGAGCCTGGCAGCCCGGACAGGCCTCCAAATCATCCGGATATTCCAATCCGCATTGTTTACAAATCATGGTTCCTCTTACTTCTGAGTCTCATTCGCAAACAGCATCAAAAAGCCCTGTTCGTTCAGATACCGTGGATCAGAAGGTTCCAGCTGCAGGGCATCCCGGATATCTTGGTAGGCATGCTCCAAATCAATGGGAGAAATACCCATGGTGTCCTTAAAGAAGGGTAAATTCCGGGCAGTCCGTTTTTCGTTGATTTCCAAATAATTTTCCACCACCGCTGCCGCCCACACCTGGGGCAGCAGCTGTACCACGTGGGGATCCGTGTTCAGGAAGTCCTGCCACAGGTTCCGGGCCAGCGTCACATCGTAGACGCTTAGGTGGCTGCTGAAAAAGATATTCTCAATAAGCCGTTCAATATAGGACGGATCTTTGCCAAGTTGGGGCGGCCTATAGTCCAGCTGTTGCGTTTCGTAGGGAAAACGCACCCCAGCAGGGTTCTTTTCCACCAGATGCAGCAGTTTCCGGCACAGCAGGGAATGACGGTTCAAAAAGTCGTCCCAGTCCGCACCAGGCTGCTGCACATCGAACCAGTCCAGACAGTCGCTGAGCAGCTCCATAAACCGTTTCTGGGCCAGGGGCGGAATATGGAAGGGCTCCAGGAAGTTCATGCCCATGCTCCGGTTTACGAAAATATGTCCCATAAACAATTGTTCTTCCAAAGGGCCGTCCCAATTATCTACATGAAAGCCTGCATAATAGGGTTCTCCCGTCAGAAAATCCCGAACCAGGTAGCGTTCTTCCTGAATCACATCTTCAATGTAGAAGACAGAAGTAAAAGCCATATTTAACTCATTGCACAGCTCCAGGTAGGCGGTATTGCCATGCTCCTTGAAATAGGTCAGGGCCGGCACGTCTTCCTGAATCAAATGATAATCGAACAGAAAATAATCCCAGAAGCCCCGCCAAAATTCTTCGCCGGCTTCATCGTTAATGTCAATATGGCCCAGGGCTCCCTCATACAGGGCCACAGCCCGTTCAAAATCTGCATTGAATTGGTCCTTCTGGAAAAACAGATGGATTTCTGACATGAGCCCCAAAAGCTCCTCCTGGGCATTCAGAAAAACCTTTCCCTCAGCCGGCGGCGCCGCGTTTTCCTCCCGTTCTTCTTCCCCGGGCAGATAACGGCCGTCGCTGTCTAGCAGGGCAACGGTCCCATCATCCTTTAAGAGCATTTCTTTGGCCAGATACGGAGCCACGCTGCTGGTGAGTTTCTTTTGTTTTTTCAGGTACACAAAAAAGCTTCCCAGGGTATCCAGAAAATACTGAATGGAAGTATAGGAAAGGGTAAAATCCACCACATTCTGGCCGCACCAGGAAACGGCATCCACCAGTTCATCCCCGGTTAGTTCATCAAGGGTCAAATCGGCGTTTTCCAGGTAGATGCACAGCATCACCAGCACCTTCCATTCCTTTTGGAGTTGGAAGTCATGAGCCCCCTGCCACGCCCGCTGCCGAAAATAGTTTTCCACCGTCTCCCGGGGCAGCAGTTCGTTCCAGTTGGGATCATGGGTATAAAAATCGTCGATAGCATCGTATACGTTCTGCATTTGCGGTCACCTACATTCTTCAGTCCAGCATCCGTGACGGGCAGTAGTCCACTACCGGGCACTCACTGCACAAGGGCTTCCGGGCCCGGCACACCTTTCTGCCGTGCCAGATAAACCAGTGGTGGGCTTCCCCCCACTGACGCTTGGGAATGGCCTTCTGCAGGTCCTGTTCTACCGCCAGAGGCGTAGTTCCTTCCGACAAGCCCAGCCGGTGGGCTACCCGGAACACATGGGTATCCACGGCAATGGCCGGCTTGCCAAAAGCCACGCTCATCATTACATCTGCGGTCTTGCGGCCTACCCCGGGCAGACTCAGCAGCTCGTTCATGGTTTCAGGTACCTTGGAAGCAAACTGCGTGCTCAGGGCCTGGCAGGTCGCCAAGATATTTTTTGCCTTGGAATGGAATAAGCCGCAGTCATGAATCAGCGCTTCCAATTGGGTCTGGGTCAAGGCCCCTAGCTTCTCCGGGGTATCATACCGGGGAAACAGCCGGGCAGTCACCTTATTCACCCGCTCATCTGTACATTGGGCAGAGAGGATCACCGCCACCAGCAGTTCAAAGGGTGTCCGGTAATGAAGGGCAGTTCCCTGCCCCTTATACGTTTCTTCCAGTGCCGCCAAGATGGCCTGAACCCTTTCTTTTTTTCTCATTAGTTGGTCAGACTCCTTACCGGTGCGGGAATTCTGCCGCCCCGGTTGATAAATACATCGGGTTTAAACGTGTTCACGGCAATGATGGGAGCATGGCCCAAAAGACCGCCAAATTCCACATTATCCCCCACCTTTTTGCCCGGCACAGGAATCAGCCGGACAGCCGTGGTTTTGTTGTTGATCATGCCAATGGCTGCTTCGTCAGCAATTACCGCAGAAATGGTTTCCGCCGTGGTATCCCCAGGAACGGCAATCATATCCAGGCCAACGGAGCAAACGCAGGTCATGGCTTCCAATTTTTCCAGGCTCAGGGCATGGTTTTCTACCGCTGCAATCATCCCGGCATCTTCACTGACAGGAATAAAGGCACCGCTCAGACCGCCCACGTAGCTGGAGGCCATAAGCCCGCCCTTTTTCACAGCATCGTTCAGCATGGCCAGGGCTGCCGTGGTTCCCGGACAGCCGCAGGCTTCCAGCCCGATTTCTTCCAGGATATGTGCCACGCTGTCCCCTACAGCCGGTGTAGGTGCCAGGGACAAATCAATGATGCCAAACTGGGTGTTTAACCGTTTGGCGGCTTCCTGAGCCACCAATTGGCCTACCCGGGTAATCTTGAAAGCCGTCTTCTTGATGGTTTCGGCCACTACGCCAATATCTTCTCCCCGCACGGCTTCCAAGGCGTGCTTTACCACCCCAGGTCCGGAAACCCCTACGTTGATGACGCTTTCCGGTTCCGTTACCCCATGGAAGGCACCGGCCATAAAGGGGTTGTCCTGTACAGGGTTGCAGAAAATCACCAGTTTGGCGCAGCCCAAGGCATCGTTTGCCGCCGTCAGCCGGGCCGTTTCTTTGACGATCTGGCCCATTTGCTTTACGGCGTCCATGTTGATGCCGGCCTTGGTGGAACCAATGGCCACAGAAGAACACACCAGGTCCGTGGTGGCCAGCGCTTCCGGAATGGAAGCAATCAGCGTACGGTCCCCATGGGTATAGCCTTTTTCCACCAGGGCGCTAAAGCCGCCAATGAAATTCACACCCACAGCCTTGGCCGCAGCATCCAGGGCCTTGGCCAGGGGCACGTAACTGTCCGTTTGGCAGGATTCCCCAACCAGGGAAATGGGGGTCACGGAAATGCGTTTGTGGATAATGGGTACCCCCAGCTCTGCTTCCAGGTCAGAACCTACCTTTACCAGGTCTTTGGCCGTATGGGTAATCTTGTCGTAGATTTTTTGAGCACATACCTTCACATCTGGGTCGGCGCAGTCCCGCAGGCTGATGCCCATGGTAATGGTGCGCACATCCAGATTGTTTTTGGTAATCATCTGGGTGGTTTCTAAAATATCTTTGATATCATAAAACATGCTGTGTCTGCCTCCTAAATCCGGTGCATGGCCATGAAAATGTCTTCACTCTGGACGCGGATTTCCACACCCAGCTGCTGTCCCAGGGCCGATGCCTGTTCCTTCAGATCCTGTACGGAAATAGAAGCGTTGTCCAAGTCCCCAATGAGTACCATGTTGAAAAAACCGTCATCAATATTCTGGTTGATATTCAAAATGTTTACATTGTTTTCTGCCAGCAGGCTGCTGGCCTTTGCAATGATGCCTACCTTATCGACACCAACGATGGTCATAACAATACGCATGTTTTTAACATCCTTTCTACTTTAACAGGTTTATGTTCAATTATACGATATCGAACAAAGAATGAAAATAGCTGGAACCCATTTCTCCTGGGGATAATCCGGATTTTTTTGTGAAATAGACAATTATTCTTGATGCATCCCCTGGAGTACCCATTTTCTCTATGTACGTGTTAAAGACATTTATACGTATCAAATGCATACCCGTAACCTTTTTTTCAGTTCTTCCTGTGTCAGAAAATGATTTCTGAACAATGTTTGCCATTTTTCGGAATTTCTATGCCCATTCCCCTGTCTTTTCCGCAGCCATTCCAATAAGAGCCATGCAAAGGCCGAATGTGCTCCCGATTGTAACAAATAAGACAAACATTATGGTAAAATCTTTGAAAAACATTCGACCAAAAGCCTTCTTTGTGGTATGATAGGGGAAGAAAATCATTATTTCTACTTTTTAAGGAGGATGGATCATGCAGGAATACAAACCTTTTAAATCCGGGAAAGTTCGGGAGATTTACGATATCGGCGACAGCCTGATTATGGTAGCTTCTGACCGGATCTCTGCCTTCGACCATATTCTGAAAAACACCATTACGGACAAGGGTGCCGTACTGACCCAAATGTCCAAATTCTGGTTCGACTTCACCAAGGACATTATTCCCAACCACATGATCTCCGTAGATCCGGCTGATATGCCCGAATTTTTCCGCAGCCCGGAATTTGCCGGCAAAAGCATGAAATGCCGTAAACTGAACATGATTCCTGTGGAATGCATCGTCCGTGGCTATATTACCGGCAGCGGCTGGGAATCCTACCAAAAGGACGGCACCGTCTGCGGTATCACCCTGCCTGCCGGCCTGAAAGAATCTGAAAAACTGCCTGAACCCATTTTCACCCCCAGCACCAAAGCTGAACTGGGCGATCATGACGAAAACATTTCCGAAGCCCAATGCGTTACCTATCTGGAAAAGATTTTCCCGGGCAAAGGCAAGGAATACACCGAAGCCATTCGTGACTACACCATTGCCCTGTACAAAAAATGCGCTGACTATGCCTACACCAAAGGCATCATCATTGCCGACACCAAACTGGAATTTGGCCTGAACGAAAAAGGCGAAATCGTCCTGGGCGATGAAATGCTCACTCCGGACAGTTCCCGCTTCTGGCCTTTGGAAGGCTACGAAGCCGGCAAGAGCCAACCTTCCTACGACAAGCAATTCGTCCGTGACTGGCTGAAAGCCAACCCGGACAGCGATTACCTGCTGCCCCAGGAAGTCATCGACAAGACCATTGCCAAGTACAAAGAAGCTTACGAAAAGCTCACTGGCAAAAAATTCTAAACTAGACCTTCAAACGGATGCGTTTTTGCGCATCCGTTTTTTTATGCCCTTTAAGCCCCAAAAAAAGACCCGGGAAATTCCCAGGTCCAGTTCTCAAATCTCTATTTCCGTGGCAAAACACACCACAGCCTTGCCGGAAATTTGTACCAGGACAGGTTCCCCCTGGGCAATTTCCACATGGACGCCCATTTGGCCCCGGCGGCCCAAGGCTTCCCCTTGGATAATCTTGAAGTCAAAGGAGTCTGCCGCAGCCGTGTCCTGACAAATGCCATAATGCACCAGGTAGGCGCCCAAAGGGCCATTGGAGTTGCCCGTTACCGGATCCTCATTAATGCCAATGGCAGGAGAGAACGTCCGCCCGTGTACCAGGTACTCCTCCCCAGGATGGAGGGTAAATACATAGTAGCCCCCAATACCCAATTCCTGGCTGATTTTGGTGAGAGCCCCCAGGTCAGGCGTCAGGCTGTTTAGCTGCTCCAAGGCTCGCAAAGGCACCATGATTTTCCCTGCCCCCGTATTGGCAAAGGCTACCGGGCAGTCCCCGCGCAGCTCCAGGGGCGTAATCCCCAGCGCCTCACAGATCCGGCCCACCAGCGGTGCAGCAAAGGGTTCCCCTACATGGGGCGTTCCCTGGGTCATGGTGATGACATAATCGTCCCCGTCCTTGGCAATGTCCACCGGCAGGACCCCTGCCTGGATTTTCTGGATGGTCCGGCCCAGCTTGGCCTCCCCGGTCAGGCAGCGGATATAATGAGCAGATACGGTAGCATGGCCGCACATGGGCACTTCCGTTTTGGGGGTAAAGAACCGCACCTGGCAGTCCACGCCCTCCTCCTGGGACGGAAAAATAAATGCGCTTTCGGAGTTGTTCAGCTCCCGGGCAATGGCCAGCATCTGCTCCTCCGTCAGTCCTTCCGCATTGGCCACCACCCCGGCCGGGTTTCCCCGGAACCGCTCCGTGGTAAATGCGTCCACCTGATACACCTTGTACTTTTTCATGTTTTCCCCTCCGCCTGATCTTATTTTTTTAATAGCTCCAGCAGCCATTGGGCCAGAACCTCTGCTGTTGCAGCCTGAAAACCTTCTCCCAACTGGTTATTGTTGGAAATAACCCGGACGGCTCCAAAGGGCACGCCAAACCGAGCGGCTGTTTCCCCAGCTGCCGCTGTTTCCATTTCCTCACAAAGGGCCTGGGTCAGCTGCGCCGCCTGGGCAATCCGTCCAGGATCTGCGTTCCACTGGTCAGAAGAAGCAATAAGCCCCTCCACGACCCTGCCCCGGGTATAGCCAGCGGCACCCTGGCGCAGCCAGTCCATTACCGCACCGCTGCACTGGTCCGGCAGCGGCCCGGTACCGGTAAAGGCGGCGTCATCACTTTCCTCCTCCAGCCGGGACAGGTACAGATACCGCTTGTCCCCACTGGGGGCCGTATACAGCGCATTGGCATTAAAATACCGGCTGCCCAGCACCAGGTCATAGGGGTGAAGTTCACCGTAGCCCCCCGCCGTCCCCTGGCTCAGCACCAGGGCCGGCTGAAAGAGAGCGCAGCCCAGGGCTGTTGCCGCTCCTGCCGCCGCCGTACCAATTCCCGTCCGGGAAACAACAACAGGCAGGGAACCCAAGGTTCCCTGCCAAAAGCTAAAATTTCCTTTATGAACTTCCCGGACCCCTGTAAGGCCCTGACGCAGCACCGCTGTTTCCAGCTCCATGGCGCCCTGCAGCAGCACCGGTTTCATTCCAGCAAGAAATTCCGGCTGTTTCATAGCAGCCTCACTCTGGCATAGCCAGGGCAAACAAGGTGTTTACCCGTACTGTAATGGTCAGTGCTTTGGGAGCCAGGGTAGTAGTGTCATTGGCAGCAGAACCCACCTTTTCCAGCCGAGCCATCAAGATAGGCTGTGCTTCCACCACAGAAGACGAAGGAATGGAAGCTTGGCGCAGAACGCCCAAATTCCGGCCGCCGGCACTGGCTACTGCCTGAGCAGAATACCGGGCATTTTGCACGGCCTGTCCCAGCAGTTGGTTCTTGATCAAATCCTCGTTCTGCAGGCCAAAATTCACTCCGCTGACCTGGTCCACCCCAGTGGTCAAACTCTGGTCAATGATGGTACCCAGCTTGGCCAGATTCTTAACCTTAACGGTCCAACCTGCGTTCAGGCTATAGCCATCCTGCTTCTGCCGGCCGTCCCTGTCGTAATGGTACACCGGGGAAATGCTGTAATCCACAGAGCTGATGTCCTCTTGGGCAATGCCCTGCTCCAGCATGGTGCGCAGCAGCGCCTTGCTGACCTGAGCACCAGCCTGCCGCACTTCTTCCACCGTTTCACCCTTTTTGGTATAGGACAAGTTTACTGTCGCCATGTCCGGTTCCACCACTTTGGAAGCCACTCCCGAAACGGAAATGGTATCCAGGGGCTGATCCGCCAGGGCTGCAGGCATGTGGAGGCAGACCGCCAGTGCAGCCGCCAGAAGAATCGTTCCTGCTTTCTTCATAAAACCACCCTTTCCAGTTTTAGATGCCCTTATTATACCACAAACTTATGACCGGGATTTTGCTTGCTGTTGTCCCAGGCCGGGCAGTCCCCTTCCAGGGCTCCGTGACACCGGTCCAAATGTTGCAGGTTTTGGGTCACAATCTGCCGCAGCACATCTCCCAGGGTTATTTTTTTCAGATATTCCATGCACAAATCGTCCAGTTCCTGGTACAGGCCGTCAAACACCTGGGCCATACCGCCACTGATGAAGCAGTTGATGTCTTCGTTGCCGCTGCGCCATTTGGTGTCCACAAACACCGTACCCATGCCCTTGGCAATATCATACAGGGTAGCCTTTTCCAACCCTTCACAGGGGCAATAACCGCCCACATGACCTTCTCGGGTGGTAATAATGCCCATCTTTTTCAGTTTTCCCATGATTTTCCGTACACGGGCCGGGTTGGTGCAGATATTTTCCGCCAGCTCTTCACTGGATGCCAGACAGCCCCGATGGGACAGATAGACCAGTGCATGGACCGCCACTATAAAATCACTTTTCACGCTATTCCCTCTCTAGGGCAGAAGCTTTCAAGCCGCTGCCCTTCTCTATATCTTTTATTTTTCCTGTTCGTTCAAAAATTCCTCGGCGTAATGCACGGCCACTGCGCCGTCCGCCGCCGCGGTGATGATCTGCCGCACCTCTTTGGTCCGCACATCACCAATGGCAAAGACACCGGGTTCGGAAGTTTTGGTATCTTCCCCAGCCACAATGTAGCCTGCCTTGTCCAGCTCTACCTGTCCAGCAAACAGGGCACTCTCCGGCTGACGGCCAATGGCCACAAACAGCCCGTCACAGGGTACCTCCTGGACTTCTCCCGTTTTGACATTCTTTACCTTGACGCCGGTAAGCTTCTTGTCAGAATCCAGCCCTTCGATAACACTATCCCACAGAATTTCCACGTGGTTTTCTTCCAGCCGTTTCAGGTACAAAGGCGTGGCCCGCAGCTCATGGCGCCGGTGCACCAGGTACACCTTCTTGGCCAGCTTGGCCAGGTACAGGGCATCGCCTACAGCCGTATTGCCGCCGCCGTTTACTACCACCGTCTTGCCTTTATAGAAGCTGCCGTCACAAGTAGCACAGTAGGAAACGCCCCGGTTCACCAGGGAATCTTCCTTGGGAATGCCCAGTACCCGGGGATAAGCCCCCGTAGCAAGCATCACTACCCGACCCGTAAACGTTCCCTCGGAGGTTTCCACCACCTTGGGGTTGGCCTTCAGGTCCACGCCCCGTACTTCAGCATACACCGTTTCAGCACCGGCCTGTTCGGCCCCCTGCTGCATCTTTTCTCCCAGTTCGAAACCATCCACCACCCCGGGGAAGCCAGGATAGTTTTCGATTTCAGACGTGGTGGCCATTTGGCCGCCCGGAGACAATTTTTCCAGCACCGCAGCAGAATACCCGCTCCGGGCAGCGTACAGGGCTGCCGTGTAGCCGGCAGGCCCGCCGCCAATGATCAGCACATCATAAGCCTTGCTCATAATACGCCTTTACCCTCCAGCCATTCCTTTACTGCGGCCTTGGAAGGCGGGTTTACCAGCAATTCGCTGCACTGGCCGTCTTTTACCAGCATCAGGCTGGGAATGGTTTCTACCTGGAATTTCTTGGCCAGTTCTTCTTCTTCATCAATATTTACGCCGCCAAAGCTGACCTTGTCGGCAATTTCCATAGCCAGTTGGCCAATAGCCGGTTTCAGCCGTTTGCAATAACCGCACCAGGGTGCGGAAAAACCTACAACCACCGGTTTGCTGCTCTTCAGTACATCACTGTCAAAATTTTGTTCAGTCACTTTCAAGAATTCCATTATGCTCATCCTCCAATTGTATAGAAGTTGCTGATTGTATTGCTTCAATACTGTAATTTTAGCAAGCACAGTTAAAATTGTCAATGTACATTCTGCCTTGTCACAGGATTGCCGCTGCCCGGTCACAAATAGGGCGCAAAAAAGGACTGTGCATAAGCACAGCCCTAGGCTAATTCAATTATTTTGCGCCAACAGCCTTCAGTACATCGTTGGTCATATCGGTGCCGCCTTCAACAACAGCGCTGGAAGTCAGGACAACGTCGATGCCTTTTTCTTTGGCAACTTTATGCACGGCATCCAGAATCTTCTTGCGGATGGGGTTGAACAGATCCTGTTCTCTCTTGGCGATTTGTTCGGTCAAGGTGTTGTCCAGGGCTCTCTTGCCATTATCATCCAGGCTGGGAGCCTTTTCCTGAAATTCCTTTTGGGCTTTTTGTTGTTCCAGATTCATGGCTGCTCTGGCAGAAGCAAAATCAGGGTGATGGGCAAAAACTGTATTCAGATCCACATAGCCGATGGACTCAGCAGCGTACGCCGTTGCCGGAACCATAACTCCGGAGTAACCAACGCATACCAGCAGGGCCATTACCAAAGCTAAAAATTGTTTTTTCACGTAAAATCATCCTTTCTTCCAATGGTCTTTGGAATTGAATATCTAACAGGAGCAATTATATCATGGACCCTACCCAGGCGCAACCGAAAAAACATGGCGAAATTACGTCACCTTTTCCCCAGAACTGCCGTTTTAGCCCTTTTCCAGGCTTAGCGGCTTCCAGTTCGAACTGCTGTATTACCGGACAAAACAGGTAAACGCTTCCGACTCCGTGGCCGGCAGAGGAATCCCTTTTTCCCGTCCCAGGGCAAAGCAACGCATCATCCATACCATATTCCGGGCCAGGTTCCGCATGGTCTGGAGCCCTTCCAGGTCTTCCGCTGTATCCTTGGCTTCCAGCCCATGGACCATATTCCAATAGGTGGACCCGGCCACCGGCATCTGGGCAATGCCAAAATACTTGTTGATGGCGTCCAGGGTAGCAGAGGTGCCGCCCCGGCGTGCTACCGCTACCGCAGCGCCGGGCTTAAACTGGAAGGCCTTGCACACTTCCCCAGTGGCGGCGCTGAAAAACACCCGGTCCAGGAAAGAAAACAGCCGGCCGCTGGGATGGGCAAAATAGGTAGGTGAAGCAAAAACGAAGCCGTCTGCCTGCTCCGCCTTTTTCACAAAGTCGTTGACTCCGTCGTCCTTCATGACGCAGCCTTCGTGGGTAAAGCAGTAGCCGCACTGGAGGCAGTCCGCAATGGGCTTGCCCCCCAGCTGGATTACTTCCGTTTCCACGTTTTCAGCCTGAAATACCTTGATCATTTCGTTTAGCGCAGCCATGGTGGTGCCATTGGTATGGCTGCTGCCGTTTACCAGTAATACTTTCATATTTCTCCCCTTCCGGTACACCCCCAGGATATACCTTTGCCTATACGCAAAGAAGCCGCCCCCTTAAGGACGGTTTCTTTGTATTATGTTTATTGGAGCCACTTAGCAGCCGGCAAATTCGTAGCCAGCGTCTTCGATGACTTTCTTGAATTCGTCAGCAGGAATGTCCCGGCTCATTTCCACTTTGGCGTTCTTGTTTTCCAGGCTTACTTCTACAGCCGTTACGCCGTCCATAGCTTCCAGGGCTTCCCGTACATGCTTTTGGCAATTCTGGCACATCATGCCGTTGACTTTTACAATCTTTTCCATCTGAAATCCTCCTTGGACCCTTACAATTTTTGGCGTTCCGGGCTTATTTCATCAGCTTCTGCAGGGTTTCGCACAGCTCATCCACCACGGAATCGTCCCCGGCACGGATATCGTTGACTACGCAGCTTTTGATGTGGTTGGCTAGTAGTTTTTTGTTGAACGCATTCAAGCCGCAGGTAATGGCGCTGACCTGGGTCAGGATATCCACGCAATACCGGTCTTCTTCCACCATGCGCTTTACCCCCCGCACCTGGCCTTCAATCCGGTTCAGGCGGGCAATCAGGTCCTTGTACTCTTTGCCGTCCTTATCGCGCACTTTATATTTCTCTTCATGTTCCATAGTACGATACCTCCGTTACGTATATTGTACGTAGCTGGCGGCGGTTTGTCAATATCCCACCTTTCCAGTCATAAAAAGAAAGGTGCAGCCTAAGCCGCACCTTCCTACTGCAAGCTATTCTTGTTTTAGTCCACTGCTTCGCAGCACTTGGAGCACAGGGTGGGGTGTTCCGGGTTCTGGCCAACGGTGGTGCTGTAGCACCAGCAGCGTTCGCATTTTTCCCCGTCCGCCGGCAGGACAGCAACCTTCAGGTCACTGCGGCCGGTTTCTTCCCCGTCGGCACCCAGACCTTCGTGGAGTTCTGCCTGGGAAACAATCAGGAGAGCCGGCAAATGGCTTTCCAGGGCCTTCAGCTCGGCCAGGGCATCCCCTTCGGCATACAGAACCACTTTGGCATCCAGGGAATGGCCGATGGTCTTGGCTCTCCGGGCATTTTCCAGGACCTTGGTGATTTCGCCCCGGATGGCCAGGAAGGCATTCCATTTTTCTTCCAGTTCCTTGTTGATGTATTCGGCATGATGTTCCGGCCAGGGCAGCATCTGTACGCTCAAAGGCGCGTCAGCCGGTTTATTCATATACTGGTAGACTTCTTCCATGGTAAAGCTCAGTACCGGCATCAGCATCACCATCAGTTCCTTCAGGATCTGATACATGGCCGTTTGGGCAGAACGCCGTTTTTGGCTGTTTTGCTTGCTGGTGTACAGCCGGTCCTTGATGATATCCAGGTAGAAGGCACTCATGTCCACCGTGCAGAAGTCATGGATGGCATGGAACAGTACGTGGAAATCGTATTCTTCGTAGGCCTGCTCCACTTCGTTCTTCAGTTCTTCAAAGCGCATGAGAGCCCATTGGTCCAGCTCTTCCATTTGGTCAAAGGCAACCTTGTCTTTTTCATAGTCAAAGTCGTAGGTGTTGCCCAGGATGTAGCGAATGGTGTTCCGGACTTTCCGGTACACTTCAGCCAGCTGTTTCAGGATTACGGGCGAAATCCGCACGTCCTGCTTGTAGTCGGTGGAAGCCACCCACAGGCGGACAATATCTGCCCCGTATTGAGAAATGACTTCCTGGGGAACCACCACATTGCCCAGGGATTTGCTCATCTTCCGGCCTTCCCCATCCAGCACGTAGCCGTGGGTCAGAACGGAACGGTAAGGCGCCTTGCCGGTAACAGCTACGGAGGTTAGCAGGGAGGACTGGAACCAGCCTCTGTGCTGGTCACTGCCTTCCAGGTACATATCCGCCGGCCATTGCAGTTCCGGCCGTTTGGTCAGTACGCCCATATGGGAGGAACCGGAGTCGAACCACACGTCCATGATGTCCTTTTCCTTGCGGAAATGAGTGCCGCCGCATTTGCTGCACTTGGTACCCTGGGGCAGCAGTTCTTCTGCCGTATGGTTCCACCAGGCGTCGCTGCCTTCGGTTTCGAAAATATTGGCTACGGCTTCGATGGTATCCGGGTTAATCAGGGTTTCCCCGCAGTCTTCGCAGTAGAAGATGGGAATGGGCACGCCCCAGACTCTCTGCCGGGAAATACACCAGTCATGGCGGTCAGCCACCATGTTGTGGATCCGGGATTCGCCCCAGCTGGGAATCCATTTTACATCGTTGGCAATGGCGTCCAGTGCTTCCTGGCGGAACCCGTCTACGGAAGCAAACCATTGTTCGGAAGCCCGGTAGATGATGGGGTTCTTGCAGCGCCAGCAGTGGGCGTATTGGTGATGGATGGTCTTTTTGCCCAGCAGTACGTTCAGTTCAGCCAGGTGTTTGATGACCAGTCCGTTGCTGTCGAAGACAAACTTGCCCTTGAGCATTTCACCGGCCTCGTCGGTGAAGCAGCCCTTTTCGTCCACAGGACACAGGATGGGCAGGTTGTATTTCAGACCGGTCAAATAGTCCACGTCGCCGTGGCCAGGAGCGGTATGTACACAGCCAGAACCGGTTTCCAGGTCAACATAGTCGGCCAGGACTACCAGGGATTTCCGGTGGTTATATTCCGGGAAAGGATGGACGCATTCAGCCAGTTCAAATTTCCGGCCCTGGGTAGTGCCCAGAACAGGACCAAAGGTGACGCCGCATTCTTCGGCTACCTTGTCCACCAGTTCTGCTGCCATGATCAATACTTCGCCGTTATATTCCACCCAGGCGTATTCCACCTCCGGGTTTACAGCGACAGCCACGTTGGCAGGAATGGTCCAGGGGGTGGTGGTCCAAACAACCATGTAGGCCGGTTTACCCTTGGCTTCTTCCGGAGTCAGCCCGTTATCCTTGACCAGAGGCATCTTGACGAAAATGGTCGGGGTTTTCTGGTCAGCATATTCGATTTCGGCTTCTGCCAGGGCAGTTTCGCAGTGGGGGCACCAGTAAACGGTTTTCTTGCCCTTATAGATATAGCCCTTGTTGGCCATGGTACCAAATACCCGCACCTGTTCCGCTTCAAAATGGGGATCCAGGGTAACGTAGGGATGGGCCCAGTCCCCCAGTACGCCTAGGCGCTTAAAGTCGCTGCGCTGGGTGTCAATCCATTCCAGGGCGTATTCCCGGCACATTTTCCGCAGTTCTACAGGACTCAGCTTGTGGCGGTCCACCCCGGTGGCCTTGATGCAGGCGTGCTCAATGGGCATGCCGTGGGTATCCCAGCCCGGTACGTAAGGGGTATCGTAACCTCTGGCGTATTTGTATTTGACAATGATGTCTTTCAGAATTTTGTTCAGGGCATGACCCATATGAATCTTGCCGTTGGCATAGGGAGGGCCATCATGCAGGACAAACTTCTTATGGCCGGCATGGAGTTTTTGCTTTTCCCCGTACACATCATTTTTATACCAGAAATCCAGGAAATCCGGTTCCCGCTTGGGAAGTCCTGCCCGCATAGGGAAATCGGTTTTCGGCAGGTTTAGCGTGTTGCTGTACTGATCTTTTTCGCTGCTCACTTGTTACACCTCCAAAAAAATACGTCCCGTCCCCTAAGGGACGAGACGTTACAGACCCGTGGTACCACCCTCATGACAGCAAAACTGCTGCCACTCGTATGCCGTAACGGGCATAAACCGGGTCTTTTACTGCTGTTTCAAAGACCGGCTCCAGAGTGATGTTCCTGCCTGCGCTCTCCTGTCCGGGCTCCCACTGTCCCCGAATCGCTGCACCGATTGCTGGCCGTACTGTCTCTGTCATCGCCTTGTGTATTAAATTTACGCTTTATTATACACTTCTTAGGATTTTCCGTCAATAAACCTTTCGCCCTTTGCTAGGCCTTTTGGCCCTGGGAACCCAAAAACAGGAGAATTCCTCCAGCAATGGCCACGTTCAGGCTTTCCGCCTGGCCTGCCATAGGAATCATGATTTTGGTATCCGCCTGGGCAAGAAGCGCCGGGTCCACCCCTTCCGCTTCGCTGCCCATAACCAGGGCAGTTTTTTGGGGCCAAGCGGTTTCCGTTACGTTCTTTGCCCCTTCCAGTGCTGTCGCCCACAGGGTAAACTGCTCCTTCCGGCACCAGTTTAACAGCTCTTCCTGGGTCACCCCGGTAAACACCGGCAGGTGGAACAGGGAGCCCATGGTGGAGCGCACCACCTTGGGGTTGTACAGGTCCGCCGTCTCTGCCAAAAGAATCACCCCGGCAGCCCCCAGGGCATCGGCGGTCCGAATCAGGGTCCCGGTGTTGCCCGGGTCCCGGATTTTATCAAGCACCAATACCAGACCCTTGGCCGGGTGAAAATCCTTTAACGGGGTTTCTTTTAGGGCCACCAAAGCCGCCACCCCCTGGGGATCTTCCGTAGCCGTGATTTTTTCCATCACCGCTTCGGTTACCTGGTAATAGGGCGTGTCTCCAGCATCCGCTTCCTGGGTCCATTCTTCCGGCAGTTTGGTAAAGAAGTAGGCCTGGATCTGCCAGGAAGAACGCCGGGCTTCGTCCACCGCCCGCTTGCCCTCCAGCAGGAACAGCTGCTCCCGCTGCCGGTATTTTTTCACTTTCAGGGAAGCTGCCCGCTTCACCAAATCATTTTTTAGGGATGTAATTTCACTGATCATATACCGTCCTCCAGGGCTTCTACGCTTTGCCGGGACCCGATGACCACCATCATATCCCCGGCCAGCAGGGCCTTGGTAGGATCCAGGCTGATTTCCGTGGTGCCGTCTTCATGCTTCACCGCCACCACGTTGACTTTGTATTTCCGCCGCACATCCAAATCTGCCAGGCTCTTGCCCACCATTTTCTCGGAGATGGCAATTTCCATCAGGCACATATTGTCCGACAGCTCGATAAAGTCCATGATATTGGTATAAGCCAGGTTATGGCCTACCCGCCGGCCCATATCCCGTTCCGGATAGATGACCCGGGTGGCTCCCAGCTTCTCCAGCATTTTTCCGTGCAGGGTGGAGGAAGCCTTGGCCACAATGGTCTTTACCCCGGTTTCCTTCATGAGCATGGTGCACAGAAGGCTGGGTTCCAGGTCCCCAATGGCCACAATGGCTACGTCAAAGTTCCGGATACCCAGGCTTTTGACGGTTTTTTCGTCAATGACGTCGCACAGCACCACATGGGTCAGCTTATCCGCCATATCCTGGACGGCATCCTCGTCCTTGTCCACCCCCAGCACATCGTGCCCCAGGTGAACCAGGGTTTCTCCTACGCTGCTGCCGAACCGGCCCAGGCCCCAGATTACAAACTGCCGTTTTTCTTTCATGATTTCTATGTACTCCTAACCAATGATGATTTTTTCTTCCGGGTACCGGATATGGCCGCTGTCTTTCCGGGCCGTCAGCGCCAGGGCAAAGGTCATAACCCCTACCCGGCCAGTGTACATGGTCAGCGTCAGGATAATCTTGCTGGCCGTGCACAAATGCTGGCTGAGTCCCGTGGAAAGGCCCACGGTTGCGTAGGCGGAAACCACTTCAAAAAGTGCATACAAAAAGCTGGTATCTTCCAGATAGGTGATGCACAGCACCGCTGCCGTCACCCAGATCAGCGACATGCTGGTAATGGCAAAGGCCTGGAACATGGTCTCGTCCCCAATGCGCCGGCCGTAGACCACACACTCGTCCTTGCCGTGGAGCACCTGCCAGATATTCAGCAGCAGCAGGGCAAAGGTAGTGGTCTTGATCCCGCCGCCGGTGGAAGCCGGGGACGCGCCGATAAACATCAGGAGAATGGTCAGCACCATGGTGGGACTGCGCATACTGTTGATGTCCACCGTGTTAAAGCCCGCCGTACGGGGACTTACTGACTGGAACAGGCTGGCCCAGAACTGGCCTGCCGGGGAAAGGCTTCCAATAGTGCCCATATTCCCATGCTCCAAAAAGGCAAACCCCACGGTACCGGCCACAATAAGAGCTGCCGTGGCCACCAGCACCATTTTGCTGTGAAGCCGCAGCCGGGCAAACCGGAATTTCTTTTCCAGACAGTCGCTCATCACCGCAAAGCCCAAGCCGCCCAAAACAATCAAAATACAGATTACCAGATTGATGGTGGGGTCCGTTACGTAGCGCACCAGGCTCTGGTACTGGCCAAACAAATCAAAGCCTGCATTGCAGAAGGCCGAGATGGCGTGCCAATAGCCGTAGTAGATGCCTCGAAGGCCAAATTCCGGATAGAACCGGAAGGCTAAAATAGTACCGAAAAAGCCCTCAATGGCCAGGGTATATTTGGCCACCCGGATACACATCCGCACCAGCCCTTCCATATCGTTCTGGTTCAGGGAAGCCTGGATGTTCAGCCGGTCCTGAAGGCTGATTCTCCGGCCCATGGCCACAGAAAACAGCGTAGCAAACAGCATCAGGCCCAGGCCCCCCAATTGGATCAGGGCAATGAGCACCAGCTGGCCGAACAGGGAAAAATAAGTCCCCGTATCCACTACCACAAGGCCGGTAACGCAGGAAGCGGAAGCCGCTGTAAACAGCGCATCCACAAAAGGCAGCCAAGTGCCCTGGGCACTGGACAGGGGCAGCATAAGCAGCAGTGCCCCTGTAAGAATCAGCCCGGCAAAGGTGAGCGCAATAATCTGTGACGGGGAAAAATGATGTACCCTGCTCAAGAATTTCTTACCTCCGAATCATGGCGCTGCTGATTTCGCTAAGGGAAGCAGCCCCGCACATTTCCATGGTGTCCGCCAGCTCAGCACCCAGTTTGGCAGCCAGCAGCTTGACCCCTTCCTTGCCGCCGCCATAAACGGCAGTCACAAAGGGTCTGGCAATAACCACGGCATCAGCGCCCATGGCCAAAGCCTTGAATACATCTACGCCGGTGCGGATGCCGCCGTCCACCAGGATCTTCAGGCCGGAACCTTTGACAGCTTCCACAATTTCCGGCAGCACTTCTGCCGTTGCAGGACTTTGGTCCAGTACCCGGCCCCCATGGTTGGATACGATGATGGCAGCTGCCCCGGCTTCTTTGGCCTTCAGGGCACCCTTAACGCTCATGATGCCCTTGACAATAAAGGGACGGCCAGCCAGGCCGATGATTTCTGCCATTTCGGCCACGGATTTGCTCCCGGCAGGGGGCACAAAGTTTTTCAGGAAAGGCAGTCCGGCCGCATCCACGTCCATAGCCACCGCAAAGGCACCAGCATCTTTTACCAGCGCCATTTTTTCAGCAATCATCTGGGTATTCCAGGGTTTTACCGTGGGCACGCCCAAGCCCCCGCAGGCTTTGATGGCCTGGGTGGCACCCTGCATGACCTGGGGATCCATGCCGTCGCCGGTAAAGGCAGCAATGCCCGCTTCGGCGCAGCCAGGAACCAGCTCCGCATTGTAGGTTACGTCATTGTACTTATCGCTGTAGTGCATGGCCACAGCACCCACCGGGCCAGCAAAAATCGGGTATTTAAAAGTACGGCCAAACAGTTCGATGGAGGTATCCACCGGCCGCTTTTCACACAGGGTGTCCATCACAACCCGGACTTCCTGCCATTTGTTGTAGTTGCGGATGGCCGTATCCCCTACACCTTTGGCGCCAGGGCCAGGAATGGTATTGCGGCAGGCAACGCCATTGCACACCGGGCAGCCTTTGCACTTGCCTAAAACCTTTTTCGCTTCTTCCATTACCTCTTTATAATCCATAGGTAACACTCCCCCCTGTTGTTCAGGAATTTACATTTTTCCCCTATTATACCACAAGGGACCCAGGAGAAGAACTTGCGTAAACGAGAAAAATGCCTTATACTAGTTGTGTAATCTTTATGGGTGTTCGGTCAACTCGAGAGGCGCGGCCCCAACAAAACTGCATAATCCCTTTCTACGGATGGCACGGGGGTAGAAAGGCTGTAGAGGACCTGGCATTGAAAAATGTTGGGTCCTCTTTTTTCAGGGATTTTCCCCTCCCGTGCCGGGAAGACAAAATTTTGCTGAGGTGATGATGTATGTCTAGCACAAGTACCGTATTCCAGGAATTATTTGCCGGCGTCATGGGTATGTCGGACCCCACGGTCTGGATTATGTTTGCCGTCGGTTTCCTGCTGATCTACCTGGGAGTCAAGAAGGGCTACGAGCCCGTTCTCCTGTTCCCTATGGGACTAGGCTGTATCCTGGCCAACATTCCCGGCCATTTTGCCGTAATGCCCACGGGCGGCGGGGAGCCGGGCTTTCTCACCGTCCTGTACCAGGCCGGCATTGCCAACGAACTGTTCCCGGTGCTGATTTTTATCGGCATTGGCGCCATGTGCGACTTTGCCCCCCTGCTCCGTGCCCCCTACATGATGCTGTTTGCAGCCGCCGCCCATTTGGGGATTTTTGCCGCCACCATCTGCGCAGCCCTGGTGGGTTTCCCCTTTAACGAAGCAGCTTCCATCGGCATCATAGGTGCAGCCGACGGCCCCACCACCATCTTCGTGGCCCAGAAATTTGCCACGGAAATGCTGGCACCTCTTACGGTAACTGCCTTCTGTTACATGTCCCTGGTGCCCATTATCCAGCCGCCCATTGTGAAACTGCTGACCAGCAAGGAAGAACGGCGGATCAAGATGCACTATAAGGAAGAAAAGCCCGTTTCCCAAACGGCCCTGTTCCTGTTTCCCCTGATGGTCACCCTGGTAGCCGGTATCCTGGCGCCCATTTCCGTTCCCCTGATTGGAGCCCTGATGTTCGGCAATCTGCTGAAGGTATCCGGAGTTTGTGACTCCCTGGCCAAAACGGCCCAAAACGAGCTCACCAACCTGGTAACCCTGCTGCTGGGCATTACCGTAGGCGCCACCATGACCGCGGAAAATATCCTGACCATCCAGGTCCTGAAGATTCTCTGCCTGGGTGCCGTAGCCTTCGTATTTGATACGGTGGGCGGTCTGCTGTTTGCCAAATTGGCCAACCTGTTTCTGACCAAAAAAATCAACCCCATGATTGGGGCCTGTGGCATTTCCGCCTTCCCCATTTCCGGCCGGGTAATTGCCAAAATGGCCCTGAAGGAAGACCCCAGCAACTTCATTATCCAGCAGGCCATCGGCGTCAACGTAGCGGGCCAGGTGGCTTCTGTGGTAGCAGGCGGCCTTGTTATGGCGCTGATTCCGGTTCTCATGTAAAGGAGGCTTTATGATGACAAATAGTGTACAAGCTGCTTTGGAACTTCTGGTAATCGCCTATCCCCTGGTCTTTGTGGTTATGGCCCTGTTTGCCGCCATTACCTACGGCCTGGTAAAATTGTTCCCGGTGAGCCCCGATGCGGTGCCTGCCGGCAGCAAAAGAAAACGCTAATCCATTATCCCCTTGTTTCTCCTGCGCTCCTTCTTTTATAATAGAAGGAGCGCTTTTTTATTACCCTGTTTCACCGAAGAAAGGAGATTGCCATGCCTTACGTTGCTTTGAAAGTATATCCCAAAGATCCGGAAACCGAAAAGAAACTGGCGGATAAAATCTACCAGGATATTCTGGACATCTGGGGCTGCCCTCCCCAGGCCATCCATATTTCCCTGGAGGAAGTAGCTCCGGAGGACTGGAACGAAAAAGTCCGGGAACCCGAAATTGACACCAAGCTGGATAAGATGCTGGTGCTGGACGGCGTGAAGAAATACTAAGCCGCCCGAAAATCACATTGCCAAAAAGGAGAAGACCCCATGATTCCTGAAATTGAAACCCGCCGCAGCATCCGAAAATACCAGGCTAAACCCGTACCCCGGGAGCTGCTGTTAGACGTACTCAAGGCAGCCCAGCTGGCTCCTTCTGGGAAAAATCGCCAGCCCTGGCACTTTGTGGTGTTGGAGGACTCTGCCAAGGAACAGGCCTGCTCCCTATTGGAACAGGGAATCCGCCGGGAACGCCAGAACCACGACTTTCTGCCTGGTTCCGCCTTTGGTCTGCCAGATGCCCGGATGACCCTGATGACCATGCGCCAGGCTCCGGTGGTCATCCTGGTGTACAACACCAATGCCCCGGCTGAGCTGACGGATCTAATTGGCGCTGACGCCCGCTTTAAGGAGCAGTGCGACCTGCTGTCCATTGGCGCCGCCCTGGAAAACCTGATTCTGGAAGCCACCCGGCTGGGCCTGGGCTCCCTGTGGATAGGCAACACCTGCTTTGCCTATCCGGAGCTTACCGCCCTAGGCCGGCCGGATGCCATGCTGGTAGGCGCCGTTGCCCTGGGCTATCCGGACCAGGCTCCCAAAGCCCGGCCCCGGAAAAAGCTGGAAGAGCTGGTTACCTTCCGGTCCACTCTCTAGTTTTACCCCGTAAAAAAGCCGGGAACCTGTAAATACAGGTTCTCGGCGCTTTCTTTTATTTAACGGTCAGCTTCGCTGCTTTTTGCCGCAGGCACTTCCGCGTCAAAGGCTTCCTTGTTGAAGGTGCCCAGCAGCCGGTCCACTACAATGGCGTTGGTCATGGAGCCGCTGACATTCAGCATGGTCCGGCCCATATCCACAATGGGATCAACGGCCAGCACCGGGGAGATCATTCCAAAGTAGGCCCCCAGCCCCGTTCCGGACAGGGATACGGAAGCGGACATGGTAGCGGTACCAGGAATCCCGGCAATCCCCAGGGAGCCCAGGGCCACTACGATGACGCTCATCACATACATGGTCATATCCAGTTGGATGCCTGCCACGTTGGAAATGTACACAATGCACAGGGCCGGGAAAATACCGGCGCAGCCCTGCATGCCGGCAGTGGTGCCAAAGCTGGCCACCGTGTTGGCCGTTGCATCGTTAACCCCCAATTTTTCCGTCAGGGCATTGATGGTAGCCGGCAGCGCCCCCACACTGGAGCGGGAAGTAAAGACCAGCAGCAGTACGGATTTGGCTTTCTTGAAATAGGTCACAGGGTTCAGGCCAAAAGCCATCAGCAGCAGGGACTGTACCACCAGCATAATGGCCACGCCCACGTAAATCAGGACAATAAAAAGGCCCATATCCCGAATGGCTGCAAACCCGCGCTGGGCCAGCGTAGATGCCAGGAGGGCCAGCACGCCGTAGGGCATCAGACCGATAATGAAGTCCGCAGCCCAGGAAATAATCAGGTGCAGTTCATCAAACAACTTGGTCACCAATTCCAGTTGGTTTGTGCCCGTAGTCTTGATCAGCCGGGCAATCCCGCCGATAACTACGGCAAATACCACCACAGCAATTACGTTGGTGGTAGCCATGGCATTCACCGGGTTGTTGGGAATCAGGGCCCGGAGGGTATCCACCACCGGCTTTACCTCACGCATTTTGGAAGCCCCTTCGGCGGCGCTCATGCCCTGGCCCAGATGGGTGACAGAACCCAGGGTCAGGCCCACAATGGCTGCAATGGAAACCATGGTGAGCGCTACCCCCAAGGTAGAAGTTACCAGTTTCTTCAAATTGGCGCCCTGGGACATATGAAGAATCACATGAATAATGGAAATAAACACCAGGGGAATAACCAACATACGAATCAGGTCAATAAAGCCGCCGCCCACCAAAGAGAACCACTTGGTGCTTTCTTTTACGTAGGCCACCTTCATAGGATCGGTGGGGAATCCGGCAATCACCTGGACCACCAGTCCCAGCACTGCCCCCAAAAGGGTACCGGCAATGACCAGGGTGCCAAAGTCCGTATTTTTCCGCTGCAAATAGTACACCACGCCCAAAAGGGCCACAAACAGGACCAGAATGCCCACGGTAGTCGGGCTGCTGATCATCAAAAACTGCTCAAAAAATGGAATGTTCATGATACGTCTCCTTTTGCTCCTCTAAGCTTTCGTAATTTACTTTCCAGCCGTTTCACCGGCTGCCGTGCTGCCATGTTTTGTCCGTGGTCATCTCCCTTGCTGCACCCGTTTGGGCCGAGGCTCAGCGGGCTAAGGGTCCTTCCTGCGTTCCCCAGCAGGCCCTTCGCTCTCGCAGCTTGTTATTTTACAAATTTCTTTATTGCTTTCTGTTATTCTAACAGCTTTTGCAGCAAAGCACCACCCTGCTTTGGAGGCAGCCTTTGCCGCTGAGTTAATTATAGGAATGGCACAGCACCCGGTGAAGGAATTTCTGGGTCCGTTCTTCTTTGGGATGCTCAAAAATATCCTGGGAACTGCCTTCTTCTACAATCACGCCCCCATCCATGAAGATAACATGGGTGGCTACGTCCTTGGCAAACTTCATTTCGTGGGTTACCACAATCATGGTGGTTCCCTCGTCTGCCAGGTCCTTCATGACCTTGAGAACTTCCCCGACCAGCTCCGGATCCAGGGCCGAGGTAGGTTCATCAAAAAGGATAACGTCGGGTTTCACCGCAATGGCCCGGGCAATGCCCACCCGCTGCTGCTGACCCCCGGACAGCTGGGAAGGATAGTAGTCCAGCCGGTCGCCCATCCCCACCTTTTGAAGGGCCTGGACGGCGATTTCTTCCGCTTCCTTTTTGTCCATGCCCCGGCCGGTGGTGAGCCCCAGGGTCACATTTTCCAGTACCGTCTTGTTGGCAAACAAGTTGTAGCCCTGAAACACAAAGGCTGTCTTTTTCCGCACAGCGGCAATTTCCTTTTGGGAAGCCCGGTTCAGGTCCAGATGCATACCGGCAAAATCCATTTCTCCCGCATCCGCCCGTTCCAGGAAGTTCAGGCAGCGCAGAAAGGTCGTCTTGCCGGAGCCGCTGGGCCCCAAAATCACCACCACATCTCCCTTATTGATATCCATATGAACGTTTTTCAGCACGTCCAAATCGCCAAAGCTTTTGCGTACATCTCGAATCGATAACAGCATCTTGATTCCACCCCTCTTAAGCGGCCCGGAAAGAACCCATCCGGTTTTCCGCCAATTTATAGGCCAGCTGCACTACAGTGCAGACAATCAGGTAAACAACAAAAACATCCAGGTACGCTTCAATATAATTGTACCCATAGGAAGCGGCAATCTTGCCCACCGCCAGCACATCTTTTACGGTCATGAGAAAGGCCAGGGACGTGCCCTTGATCAGATTCACGGTAATGTTGCACACCGCCGGCAAGGCCACCACCGCAGCCTGGGGAATGATAATTTTCCGGTAGGTTTGGAAAGGGCTAAGGCCAATGCTCACTCCGGCTTCCAGCTGTCCCCGGGGAATGCTCAGCAGCGCCGACCGGAACACTTCGCTGAGCAGTGCCGTGGTGTTTAAGGCAAAAATAATCACGGCGTACCAGAAGGGGTCAATGCTTTCAAATACATTAAAGTCCAGGCCCAAACTTTTCACCACTACGTTCAAAAAACTGGGCAAAAGGCTGTAGAACAACAATATCTGC
Source organism: Acidaminococcus sp. AM05-11 (assembly GCF_003472805.1). NCBI lineage: Bacteria > Bacillati > Bacillota > Negativicutes > Acidaminococcales > Acidaminococcaceae > Acidaminococcus > Acidaminococcus sp. AM05-11. Next base: position 24,714 of record NZ_QRMX01000022.1, read on the forward strand.
AGTACAATAGGCGTTCCCCGGACAAAGGAAACGTAGGCTTTGGTCAGGCTGCTGCCCAGCACATTCCCCCGAATCCGCAAAAGCGCCATGTAGAAGGCAAAGGGAATGGCGATTAGTAGGGACAGGGCGGTGAGCCCCAGGGTCGTGCCGATACCGCTCCAGATTTTGAGAAAAGTGTCTGCCATAAAGGCTGTATCCAGTTCCATGGTGCTCCTCCTTTAATGCAGTGCCTGCCGCTGCAATTTTTTGATCAGACCCAGGGACGGTCCGTTCAGCACCGGTACCCGTACCTTGGCCGTTTGTCTTGTTCTCACCTGGCCTTTGCTCAAATGAGCCTCCAGAACGTTAAAGCCTTGGCCCACCAGCGTGGTCAGGCCCCAGTACACCAGCATGGCCGCCAGATAGATTTCCACCCCGTAGGCCCCGAAGTTCTGGGCAATAATCAGATTGGCTTTCCCCAGCATATCAATCAGACCGATGGTATAGGCCAGCGCCCCTTCCTTCATCAGATTGATCAGGGAATTGCCAAAGTTGGGCAGGGCTACCACCGCCGCCTGGGGCAGCATTACCTGGCGAAAAGCCTGGAAGGGCGTCAGCCCAATGCTGACAGCAGCTTCATACTGCCCTTTGGGGACGGCCTGATAGGCTGCCCGGAACACTTCCGAAATGTAGGCCCCAAACAGCAGGGTAAAGGTAATGATGGCGTAGACCGCCCGGTTCACCTCGTGCAGGTTCAGGTCCGTAAAAGCTTCTGCCAACTTGGGCAGCCCATAGAAAACAATGAACAAGAGAACAATGGAAGGGGTGCAGCGCATGATATAGGTGTACCCATGGGCCAGCCCTTTAAGCAGCCGGTGGTTACCCAGCTTGGCCTTGGCCAGCACCATTCCAAAAACAGATCCGAAGAACACACTGGCAAAAGCCACCAGCAGAGTTACGGATAAATAGGACAGCAGCTCCGGCAGGGTGGACAGGATCACCGAAGGGTCAAAAATTCTCGTTTGCACTGCGCATTCCTCCTTTATGAATTGACTTCCCTCTAGTGGAAGTTCTCACTTTCCAAGTTAGGCATGGGCTTTGCCCTGCAAAGCCCATGCGGGATTAAGCTTGCTTATTTGCCCAGGTACTGGGACAGGCTTTCGCCAAAATACTGTTTTTCCAGCTTATCAATAGTGCCGTCGTCTTTCAGTTCCTTCACGGCCTTGTCATACTCATCTGCCAGTTTCTGTTCTTTCTTGTTGAACAGCGGATAGGTGGGAATGCCTTTGTAGCGCAGGTAGGTCAGGGAATCTGCAAACTTATGGTACGGGGCATCCGCCTTTTCGATGTTGTTCTTGTAGCTCAGCTCTACTTCCAGGTAAGCATCATACCGGCCTTCCAGCACCCAGCTGTAGGCATCTGCAATCTGGAATGCTTCGGAGGGTTTTAACTGAATCTGCTTGTCAGGATGTTCCTTGTTGTACTGCTCGATAACGGAGTACCGGGCATCCTGGGGAGCGATGGGGACCAGCTTGCCACTGAACTTGGCAAAGGAATCCATGTCCTTGATTTCGTTGGCGTTTTCTTTCCGGATAACCAGACCAATGACGCTGGCGCCAATGTTGTTTTTCGGGAAGACGTATTTCTTTTCCCGGGCTGCGGTTTTCCAGATGCCCTTGGTACCTACCTGGTACTTGCCGGATTCGACCCCGATCAGCAGATCATCATCGGAGGTACCGGTAAATTTCCATTCGTACTGGGGCAGCTTCTTGGCCACTTCCTTCATCACGGCCACTTCAAAGCCATCGGGCTCGCCCTTGTCGTTGACAAAGTCATAGGGTACATAGTAGTTGGTGAAGGCCACATTCACCACTTTCTTTTTGTCGCTGCCGCCTGCAGCCGCCTTATCGTCACTTTTGCCGCAGCCTGCCAGGCCTGCTGCCAGAACGCCCGTCAGAGCTGCCGTCAAAACGATTTTGCTGAGTTTTTTCAGATTCATCTTCTATACTCCCCTTTTTAGCTGGTTATTTGGCTGCTTCCCGCACCCAAGCGAAATGTTCCCAATTGGTATCCCGGGGCACGGTGCAGTCGGCACCCAGGATGATGCCGGTTCTGCCGGCCTTTTCCAGAATCCGTTTGGTTTCTGCCTGAATTTCTTCCTTGGTGCCGATGTACAGCACTTCGTTATCCAGGTTGCCAAAGCCGCCCAGGGCAGCCCGGCCGCCGAAAATCTTCCGGCCTTCTTCCAAGGGCACCCCTTCCACTACCGCGGCCCAGTTGATGGTTTTCACCTCGTAGTCCTTATACCAGGTCAAATCGTTCCGGTGTCCGGACCAGCCGCAGATGTGCAGGATGTTGTAGTCGCTGACGCTGTTGGCGGCTGCCAGGATGGCTTTTTCACCAGGTGCCAGCACCTGTTGGTAAATCGCTTCGGTAATGCCTTCGCCCAACAGGTTCTGCAGGCTCAGGTAGATGCCGGTAACGCCGCCTTCGGTAATCAGCCGTTTGGCCAGTTTGGCAATATCCCCGGAGATTACGTCCAGGCCCTGCTTCACCGCTGCCGGATCCTCCAGCACCAGCTTGGACAGCCAGGCGTCGGCGGCAAAAATGTCCTTGCGCATGAATTTCAGGGTCGTGCCGGCGCAGAACAGATTGTAGAACAACGGAATGTCCTTGCCGTAGCGTTCGCTGAGTTTCTTGGCGTACCCGATTTGGACCGTAAACCAAGGATCATCGTCCTTCAAAGGCACAATGTGCTTGAAATCTTCCACCGTTTCCAGACCGAAGGCCGTAGGGTTTTCGTAAGGGAAGAACCCATCGGTCATAATCTTCACGAAATCCGGCTGCACCGTATCGATGTAACGGGTTTCTCCCGCATACAGCTGTTCAAACAGTTCCGGATGCTGGAAGGAATCGGAGTGGATTTCGTCCTGAAGGAAATGGAACCAGAAACCAGAAGGAACCCGGTCCACCGGTTTGTTGTCCATTGCTGCAAACACCAATTCTTTTTTGCTTTGAGTCATTTTAAAATCCTCCCCGAAGTGAAATAATCTCTAGTAAAATACTAGGTTTTACAGGTAGTACGGTAGCGCAAAATCGCAGATTTTCCCGGAAAAAGGGTACAAAAAAACACCGTCTCTATACAGAGACGGTGGTCCGTGGTTCCACTCTGCTTACAGCAAACTTCGCTGCAACTCTAACCCGCTAACGTGGGGACATCCGTGCAAGGCTACTATCTAATTCGCCCGCCCGCTCACGGAGGCATTCCAACATACTTGGCTTGCGGCAGGAACTCTCAGCCGGTGATTCCCGCTCTCTGTATGGGCCTTATATGTGTACTTATTCCGATCTTCGCGTTTTCCGTATTTACAATGTTTAGCAATATAGTACGCTAGGAATATCAACTTGTCAAGCGTTTATTTCAAAAAAAGTCATTTGGCCGCTAAATTTTTTCCTAGCATTTTGCTGGAATTTATTTTTTGCTTATTCCCCGTAGGAATAACCAGGATTCAGCGTCACAGCCCGACCCCCGGAAATTTCCACTGCGGTACCCGTCATGTAGCTGGCTTTGCTGCTGGCGGCAAACACAATGGGAGCCGCAATTTCTTCCGGCTTGGCAGCCCGGCGCAGCAGGCACTGCTTCACCTGCTTTTCCAGTTCTCCCGGGGAAATGGTAGCTTCCACCAAGGGCGTCAGGGTAAATCCCGGCAGTATGGAGACCACGCGGATTCCCCGGCTGGCCACTTCTCCGGCAAAGGTATTGGTATAATTGACCACCGCTGCCTTCATGGCCCCGTACAGGGTAGCCCGGCCGCTGGTGGCACAGCGGGCCGCCAGGGAAGCCACGTTCACAATAACGCCCCCCTGTTTTTCCAGATACGGCACCGCGGTTTGGCAGCCCATAACCATGGACTTGAAATTCACCTCATAATGCCGGTCAATCTCCTCAACCGTGTACCATTCCTCCTCCCGGGCAAAGGAGGCTCCTACATTGTTCACCCATACGTCTATATGTCCAAAATGCTGCTTTACCGCTTTGGCAAAGGCATAGACCTGCGCTTCAATGGTCACATCTGCCGGGATGCCAAAGGCCCAGGGCCCCAGCTGGGCCAGTGCCTTGTCCAGGGTTTCCTGCCGGCGCCCGCAAATGGCTACCTGGCAGCCTTCCGCCAGGAACTGCTTGGCCGTGGCCAGGCCGATGCCCGCCGTACCCCCGGTAATGACCGCTACTTTATCTGTCAGTCCTAGATCCATAAGATCATCTCCTTGGCTATAGTCTATCAGAAAGCTAACAGACTGGCAAAGGTGTTTCTGCCGGCTTCGGGTCATAAAAAAGCGGAACTGAACTCAGCCAGTCCCGCTCTTTCTATGCAGTTTATTTCTGGGCTTGTTCCTCGTATTCCGGGAACAGGATGGAATTTTCCTTGAAAATGTGGATGAAAATATCATCGAACAGGGCTTCAAGAGTCTTATAGGTCCGTTCGAAAGTGATGCAGGCATCTGCCGGCAGCGTAAAGTTTTCCGTCAGCTTTTGGATTTCCTTGATCAGGTCCCCGGCTGCGCTATGTTCCTCTTCCAGTTTTTTCACATAGGCCAGGGTCTGGGCGTCCGGCTGGGGCTGCTGCCGCAGCAGCGGGAACACCAGCCGTTCTTCTTTGGCAAAATGTTCTTCCAGCTCCGCCTTCAAAGCGCAGTACAGGTGATGCAGCTGGGTCAGCAGCTCTCCGTGATGGGGATAATGGACGATGAGAATTTTGTTTAACAGCTCCTCTGCCTGGCCCATCATTTCCCGTTCCGTTACGTGGTGGGTCTGTTCCAGGCTGTCCAGCATTTCCGGAATGGACAGTTCCTTAAAGGCGTCCAGGGAAGCCGCAGCTCCCGTTTCCTTGGCCGGCACCTTTTGGGCTGCTGCGTTGAGTTTTGCCAAAAGGTCCTCCAAATTCACGTCCTTTCCCGCTACGCCCTGTTCCAGGGTATGATCCCCGCCGCAGCAGTAGTCCAGATGCAGTTCGTTGAAAAGCCCGATGGTTTGTGGATATTGCCGTACCACTTCCGCAAAAGTGTTGTTTTTCGTAATCATAAGAATGCCTCCCCTGCAGCGGCTTCGTTCCCGCTGCCTTGTTAGCTGTATCATACCCCATTTTTCTTGCCCGGTCCGTTGGAATTACAACATTTCAGCAGAAATCTTTCCTAGCAAAAAAAGGCTGTGAAAAAATGAGCTTTCATTTTTCCACAGCCCCTTCTTTAGCGTTCATTTGTTACAACTATATCCGAACATTTAAACTTCCTCTGAGGCCCTCCGGGCCCCACCTCCTTCACGCTTGGTGTGCTCCCCGTCAAGTAGACAGTTCCTAATA
>NZ_QRMX01000023.1:0-7243 GCF_003472805.1 Acidaminococcus sp. AM05-11
CTCATCACCGTAAAGGTGACTTGACCCGCACATCTGTCAATCAATATTCAGTTCTCAGGGTTCGTTCGCTGTGTTTCAACAGCTAGATTATAATAACAGAGTTTAGGTGGAATGTCAAGCATTATTTTTTAGGAAAGTTGAGGACTTACTACAGTTTTCTGCGAAAACTGTAGAGGTGTTTTTTAGAATATATTAAAACCGAGGTTCGCTTGGTGCAGCATTGCTGCTGTTCGCGGAAGGTTGGTTTCAATGTCATTCTTTGGCCTTGCTAAAAAGCTTGGCCAGACACCTGTCGTCTGCTCGTTCAGGGTGTTTTTGAGAATATATTAAAACCGAGATTCGTCTGGTGCAGCATTTCTACTGCTTGCGAAAGGTTGGTTTCAACGATACTCTAGGGCCTTCCTAAAATAGCTTCGCTAAAATAGTTTGGCCAGACACCTGTCATTTGCTTTCCTAAATTGCTTTGGGTGAAGGCTAATTCAATAGTTCATCCAAGGCGATTGAAGTACTTGACTTTCTGCCTGCTGTTAGCTGCTCGTTTGTTTCCGTACGAGACAGCTTGTATATAATAGCACAGGAAGTTACGGTCGTCAACACTTTATTCAAAAAAAGTTTAAGGGTTATTTTCAGGCGCAGAAATACGCCGTAGGGCAAGTCTGCTAGGCTTTCCTTTCCTCCGGCAGATAATGGAGCTCCAAGTGTTTATCTGCTGGGGAAAGCGGCTTATTAGCCCCCTCCTCCTTCTTACCGCTTTGGTGATTCTTACGTTTTACTGCAAGGGCCCTGCTGCTGGTTTCTGGCTTCGAAGATGGATTGATAAAATCAAAAAACACCTCTGGCATACATACAGGAGATCTGTGGTGATGCGCTGTCTCTTGTACATTCGTGGGAGCCGGTTCCCGTATGGAATATGGCTCCGCAAGAGGTAATGCCCTACCTCAAGAATTTCTTGTGCTGTGAATCCCGGGAATTGTTCAACAGCTGTTGAAGCTTTCTAGAAAATAAATACTGAATTACTTTTGCTCTGATGTGGTGCGCATTCTTTGCTTCCCGCCCCGCAGCAATATTTCCATTGCGTGTTGGGCAAGGTTGATCGCCGCATTGGTGTCCCTGTCATGCTCTGCCCCACAGTGGGGACAAATCCAGGTCTTCACCTGCATATTTTTCACCTGGGGATTGCGATGCCCGCAGTTGCTGCAGGTCTGACTGGAAGCAAAATATGGGTGATGTTCAAAAATCAGTGTATTGGTTTCTTCTGCTTTATATTTGAGTTTCTTGATAAAGTCTGCCAATGCATAATCTGCTATGCGATGTCCAAACTTTTTCTGCAATTTCTGGCTGTCCAGGCTTTCGATGGCCACTACGGTATAGTCTTGGACAAGCTTGCGGGCCAACTTCCACTGGAAATCGCTGCGTTGGTTCTTCAGTTTTTCGTACTTTCGCAGCAGGTCCTTCTTGGCTCGTTGATAGTTATTGGAACCTGAGTGTTTATGGGCAAGAGAGTCTGCTGCTTTCTGAATGGCAGCCAGGCTTTCCCGCAAGAACTGTGGTTCAGAAATCCTATTTCCATCGGATCCGCACAGAAAGTCCTGCATGCTGTAGTCCAGTCCTATGACCTTTCGTTTGCGAAACGGGATAAACTGTTTGGGTATCTGGCAGGTGAAGTAGAGGTAGAAGTCGCCCAGGGGGCTGCGTTTGAGGGTAACGGACTTGGGTTTGCTGGGTAGGGCTCTATCACGAAAGTATTTGTACCAGGTTTTGCCTATGCGAATGCGGTGGTGTTCTTCGTCCAGTTTCCAGCCGGATTGGTACAGGGTGATGGTGGTGAATGCTTCTTGGCTGCAGCAGCACGGGGGTGCGGCTCTTTTGTTTTTTCCCAGGAGGGCAAAATAGGATTGGTAGGCTTTTTCGATTTTGTAGGGTATGGCGTTTCTGATGCTGGATGGCAGCTGGCGGAGATAGGCATAGTGCAACAATTTTTGCTGTTTGGTCAGATGGCACTGGAGTTTTTGTTTGGGTAATTTTTCGTGATACAGGCGATAGTAGCGGCGATAGAGTTTGATGCAGTGGTTATAGGTCTGCCGTGCTGCTTCAAGCAGTTGGTGCAGGTGCTTATTGCGGCGGGAGGGGTAGAGTTTGTAGGTATAGGTAGTGGGTTTCATGGTGGTGTACCTCGTAGGGCGATATGAAATTAGGTCCGTTGCGTTGCTTGTTGAGGACAGTATAGCATATGAACAGGTGTTCTATTTAGAGTGAAATATTACAAAATATGGGTTGTGTTAAGTGTATTATGTGAAATTTTGTTTGGGTGTAGGTGGGATTGTACGGTGTAGTGGCCAAAGGACAATGGAAAGGTATTTTTCGAGTAAAAGCATAAGGCTCTGTTGCCCCATCCACCTTCAATTATGAACTCTTTCCGGGGCTGCGAAAAAATAAAACTTCTATCGTCGCCTTTGGCGACACTTCCTAAGTGGTTCGCTGCTAGCCAGTCATTTTCGCCCTACGGGCTCAATTCCTGGGCAGCTATCACATGGCTCGCGTATACCAAACAGCTTTTTGGAATACCTGGAGCGCTGTTTGGACGCGAGCGCAACGCTTGCAGGAAGCGTTCCAGAGAGCCACTGGTCAGCTTCATATCAGCACGATATTTTAGATTCTACATGACCAGTATTGGTTATGGAAGCCTACCACAAGCGTGTGGTAGGTGTCAGCCATAGGCTGACGGAGGAAGTTTATCCTAGTATTTTGCGGCCGTAGGCCGCTGCCTTCCACTTACCTGTTCGCAGCTTCGCTCGAACAGGAGAAGAGGAAGGTGCCGGCGAATTAGCCGGCGGATGGGGTTCGCAACCAAAATGCCCGGAGGGTCATATATTGTTAAAAACACCTCTACACTTTTCGCAGAAAAGTGTAGGCCATTTCCTTTTTCCCTTCATCTATCCTCCCTCCCCCCTCTTCACCCTCTTTTGACGCTTAACCAATCGCTTAACAGCTAAATGAACGGTGAAGAGGAAGGTGCCGGCGAATTAGCCGGCAGATGGAGTTCAGCACCAAGATGCCCGGAGGGCTAAGTCATGTATTCCAGTAGTTCACTACTAAAACCATAATACCTGGCCTTCCCCAACCGCCTTCCTGGCGTCAGGCACCTTCCCCGCCTTGGACCACTGTGGGGCGGAGAAGGCAAGCGGCCGGGAGGCCGCAAAATGCTTTGTTGAACTTCCTCTGCCGACTACGTCGGTATCTCCTTCACGCTTGAAGGAGACGTTCTATGACGTTGCTGGTCAAGTTTTAGATGGGGTTAAAGTTAGAAATTTATCTACGTGTCATAAATTCTTACTCAAACCCCGTTTAGCACATGACTCGTAGGGGCCTAAGACTGGCCCCTGAGTGGTTCGCGGCATGCTGCTCAGCTTCACCCTGGAACTTCCCCAGTCAGCTCATAGAGCTGACTGGGGAAGTTTATTCCCGCATTGCGGCCGTAGGCCGCTGCCTTCCACTTACCTGTTCGCAGCTTCGCTCGAACAGGAGAAGAGGAAGGTGCCGGCGAATTCGCCGGCGGATGGGGTTCGCAACCAAGTTGCCCGGAGGGCTAAGTCATGTATTCCAGTAGTTCACTACTGAAATCATAATACCTGGATAAAAAGCATATCACCTGGGCCGCCCCAACCGCCCTCCTGGCGTCAGGCACCTTCCCTTGAACACGCCCCATCTGCGCCTTTGGAATTCTTATACTAGGCGCATCTTCCCCATTTCAGCTGTTCCACAGCTGAAACGGAGAAGACGAGTGGGCGGAGAAGGCAAGCGGCCGGGAGGCCGAGCGGTTCGCCGTACTCCAGTCATTTTCGCCTTTCAGGCTCAATTCCTGGACGGCTATCGCAGGGGGCGTATATTCCATTTCTCTACGGCTAGAGCCTTGAGAAATGGATACGACTCCCTAAAACCGAATGAAAACCATAATACCCTGCATCCAGCCGACCTATTCCAGCATTGCAGCCGACCGCCTCCCCCCTACTCCCTTCTTCCTCATAAAAAACGTACCGCTCTCCTTCTCCTGGAAAGCGGTACGTTTTTCATTCGTTTTTATTTTCTTCTCCTACAATGCTCTTTCGTCCTGCAATTCGTCTTCGTACTCGTCCAGGATTTTCAAAAAGTCGTCGTGTTTGGTGGTCTGGTTGATGGCGTTTCTATAGTATGCGCTATGGGGCAGGCCGGTGAAGTAGCAGGCGCCGTGGTGGCGCATTTCTCTCAGGGCTACGCGTTCGCCTTTAAAGGCGATCAAGTCGGCCAGGTGGCGGCGGACCATGGCGAAGCGTTCTTCCAGCGACACGCTGGGGATGGGTTTGCCTTCTAACGCGGCTTTGACTTCTCTAAAGATCCAGGGGTTGCCTTGGGCGCCTCTGGCGATCATGATGCCGTCGCAATGGGTAGCTTTTTTCAGGGCCAGGGCGTCGCCGGGGGTAAAGACATCGCCGTTGCCGATGACGGGGATGCCGACGCTTTCTTTGACTTCACGGATTTTTTCCCAATCGGCTGTACCGCTGTAGAACTGGGTCCGGGTACGGCCATGGACGGCTACGGCGGCAACGCCGGCTTTTTCGGCCAGTTTGGCGATTTCTACGCAGTTCTGGTGTTCCTGGTCCCAGCCGGTGCGGAATTTGACGGTAACGGGGATATCCACGGCGTCCACCATAGCGGCCAAGATGGCGTAGGCGCGCTCGGGGTCTTTCATCAGGGCGGAGCCTTCTCCGTTGGAGACGATTTTGTGGACGGGGCAGCCCATATTAAAGTCGATCAGGTCGGCGCCATGGGCCTGGGCCAGTTTGGCAGCATCGGCCAGTTCCTGGGGCACGGAGCCAAAGAGCTGGAGGGCCACGGGGTGTTCTTCCGGGGCGATTTCCAGCATAGCCAGGGATTTTTGGTTTTTATACATCAGGGCTTTGGCGCTGACCATTTCGGATACGGTGTAGTCGGCGCCCAGTTCCCGGCAGATGACCCGAAAGGGCAGGTCGGTGACGCCGGCCATGGGGGCCAGGATCACAGGGGTGGTGCGAGTAAACAGGTCTTTGAGAAATGGGGTCATAGGTCCTCCTAAAAAAAGCAACGCCCCCGGTTAGGAGCGCTGCCTGTGGTTATTGGTTCATTTCGTGGAGCATCCGGAGTCCTTCCAGGGTCAGGAAGGGTTCTACTACGTCCACCAGTTCGGATTCGGAGGCCATGAGCTTGCCGAAGCCACCGGTGGCAATTACGAAGGCCTGGCCGCCCAGTTCCTTCTTCATGCGGGTAATCAGGCCGTCCATCTGGCCTACAAAGCCGAAGATGACGCCGGAACGCATGGCGTGGATGGTGTCCTTACAGATGGTTTTTTCCGGTTTGATCAGTTCAATCCGGGGCAGCTTGGCAGCCTTCTGGAACAGGGCTTCGGTGGAAATGCCGATGCCCGGGGCGATGGCGCCGCCCAGGTATTCCCCGGCGGGGGTCAGGGCGCAGAAGGTGGTGGCGGTGCCGAAGTCGATGATGATCAGGTTGCCCTTGTCGCCGTACATTTGGTGGGCGGCCACGGCGTTAACGATGCGGTCAGCGCCAATCTGGGATGGGTCATCGTAGTCCAGCTGCAGTCCGGTGTTGATTTCAGAGGTTACCACAAAGGGGGTAATCCCGAAATAGCGTTTGCACATATTGCACAGGGGGACCAACAGGGGCGGTACAACGGTGGAGATGATGATATGCTCGATATCTTTCATGTCCATGCCGCTGTAGGCGAACATGCTGCCCAGGATGATTCCGAATTCATCCGAAGTCCGGGAGCGGCTGCTGGAAATGCGCCAATGGGCCTGCCAGCTTTCCCCGTCATGTACACCTACCACAATGTTGGTGTTCCCTACATCCATAACCATTAACATGGTTTCTACCTCCAGTTTTCTAAAGGCCGGTATTGTTTTCCGTGCTGCCGGGCTTCCGTGGAACCCGGTTTAAGGCCGGCCATAAACGCCTATATTATATCAAATAGGTAAAATTGTGCAAGGGGTAATGTGTGGAGAGCAGGAATGTAAACGCATTCCTGCCGGGACTGCTGCTGGCCGTCAAGCGGCTAAAGGGGGTCAAAGTTTCCAACAAAGGGCAAATTTGGGGTGTGAAAAAGACTGGCACTCCAGGTGAAAAAACGGGTAAGCGTGGGTTTGGGGTTGGTGCGGTATGCGGGGGCTCGTGCCAAAAAGGAGGTGTGGGATAGGTTGGGTTACCCACAATGCCGTTTCGGCCGGGAGAGGGCGAATTTGCCGGGGTGAAGGGGGAAGAATGGGACTGGATGAGGCTCCATAAAACGGTAAACTATCGTAGTGATTACGGGAGATGTTTTTTAGCCGTAGTAGGTAAACGATCATAATGGTGCATAGAATCCAGCCAGAGAATCAAAAACTACAGCCGTAAATAGTACAGTTTTCCCGTTCCTATGCCCATTCTTCCCGTTCGTTCTCAAGGTATAGACATCGACCATTTCTTTCGCTAGTATGAGAATATCTAGGTGCAAAGGAGCAAGAATCATGAAACATACGCAGACAGAACGACACAAAGAACTAATGAACAATGCCCGAGAATTACGGAAAAACATGACCAAGCAAGAGAGGAAACTATGGTACAACTTCCTCCGCGGCTACTGGATCAGATGGCGCAGGCAAAAAGTAATCGGAGAATATATCGTTGATTTTTACTGTGTCCAATTAAAGCTGGCCATTGAATTGGACGGCAGTCAACATTATGAAGATGCTGCAAGGGTATATGATCAAAAGCGCACGGAATTTCTAGCCAAAATGGGAATTCAGGTATTGCGATATACGAATTTGGAAGTAAATCAACAATTTGATGTGGTTTGTACAGACATTGATAATAAAGTGAAGGCTATGGTTGAAAAAATGAACCGATATCATATGAAAATTACCGCACGGAAGAAAAAAGAATTAGAAGGGTAAAAGGAGTATTGCCTGGATGAAAAAATAATGCCTGGGCGGCCCCAACCGCCTTCCTGGCGTCAGGCACCTTCCCCGCCTTGGACCACTGTGGGGCGGAGAAGGCAGGCGGCCAGAGGCCGCTAAAATCTGCTGAAAAGAATTAGTAACTGGTTTAAACCAGGCGTTATGAGCTGAATCTGCACTGACCAATTGATAATCATAATACCCGAATGAGAAACGTAAAACCCAATATCAAGCAGGCCTTTCCCAGTATTTCGGCCGAAGACCGTTGCCTTCCACTT
>NZ_QRMX01000023.1:7253-30029 GCF_003472805.1 Acidaminococcus sp. AM05-11
ACCGTTGCCTTCCACTTACCTGTTCGCAGCTTCGCTCGAACAGGTAAAGAGGAAGGTGCCGGCGAATTAGCCGGCGGATGGAGTTCACAACCAAAATGCCCTGAAGGCCAATGCAGACACGCTCTAAGAAAGGCCAAAATGCCTGGACCGCCCCAACCGCCTTCCTGACGTCAGGCATCTTCCCCGTTTCAGCTGTTCCACAGCTGAAACGGAGAAGACGAGTGGGCGGAGAAGGCAAGCGGCCGGGAGGCCGAGCGGTTCGCCGTACTCCAGTCATTTTCGCCTTTCAGGCTCAATTCCTGGACGGCTATCGCAGGGGGCGTATATTCCATTTCTCTACGGCTAGAGCCTTGAGAAATGGATACGACTCCCTAATACCTGGTTGAAAAACACAATACCCGGCATTCAACAGACCTCTCCAAACATTTCGGCCGAAGGCCGCTGCCTTCCACTTACCAGTGCACTGCTTGGCGTGCACTGGAGAAGAGGAAGGTGCCGGCAATTCGCCGGCGGATGGAGTTCGCAACCAAAATGCCCGGAGGGCCAAATTTGGTTTTAGTACTTCTCAATTAAAAGCCTAATACCTGGGTTGCCCCATCCGCCTTCCTAGCGTCAGGCACCTTCCCCACGTCCACTCTCCCCCTCTGCGCCTCTAGTAGCCTTGGAATAGGCGCATCTTCCCCATTTCAGCTGTTCCACAGCTGAAACGGAGAAGACAATGGGCGGAGAAGGCAGGCGGCTGGTGGCCAAGCGGTTCGCCGTACTCCAGTCATTTTCGCCTTTCAGGCTCAATTTCTGGACGGCTGTCGCAGGGGTCGTATATTCCATTTCTCCGCGGCCAGGGCCTTGAGAAATGGATACGACTCCCTAATACCTGGATGAAAAGCGCAATACCCGGCATCCAGCAGACCTCTCCAAACATTTCGGCCGAAGGCCGCTGCCTTCCACTTAACAGTGCGCTGCTTGGCGTGCACTGGAGAAGAGGAAGGTGCCGGCGAATTCGCCGGCGGATGGAGTTCACAACCAAAATGCCCGGAGGGCTAAGTCATGTATTCCAGTAGTTCACTACTGAAATCATAATACCTGGACCGCCCCAACCGCCTTCCTGACATCAGGCACCTTCCCTTGAACACGCCCCATCTGCGCCTTTGGAATTCTTATGCTAGGCGCATCTTCTCCGTTTCAGCTGTTCCACAGCTGAAACGGAGAAGACAATGGGGGGAAGGAACGTTCCGCCCCCGGCATTAAAGCGGAACAAGGATGGGGTTCACAACCAGGATGCCCGGAGGGCTAAGTCATGTATTCCAGTAGTTCACTACTGAAATCATAATGTCTGGCCTGCCCCAACCGCCTTCCTAACGTCAGACACCTTCCCTACGTCCACTCTCCCCCTCTGCGCCTCTAGTAGCTTTGAAATAGGCGCATCTCCCCCATTTCAGCCGTTTCCACGGCGAAATGGAGGAGACAATGGGCGGAGAAGGCAAGCGGGCGGTAGCCGAGCGGTTCGCCGTATACCGGTCATCAGCACCCTACAGGTTTGATTCCCGGACGGCTGTCGCAGGGGTCGTATATTCCATTTCTCTACGGCTAAAGCCTTGAGAAATGGATACGACTCCCAAAACCTGGATGAAAACCGTAATACCTTGTTAGCCCCCGGGTTGTTCGCAACTCGCTGCGCAGCTGCGTTCTTCTCCATTCAAAAAAGACGTACCGCTCTCCTCAGCGGTACGTCTTTTTCCATTTCCTATTCTTTTCTCTTTTCCCTTTTCCTTCTTATGCGTACTTGCCGGTCCCATGGGCGGGTCTGATGGACACGTCGCCAGCCAACACTTTTTCTATTTCTCCGTTTTCTTTTTTCACCAGCAGGGCGCCGGTGTCGTCGATATCCAGGGCTTCTCCCAAATAGGTGGCGTCGGGGGAGATGACTTTGACCATGCGGCCCAGGGTAGCGGAGTATTCTCTCCACTGGTCGAAGACGGGGGCGAAGCCGTTTTTGCAGGCTTCGTCATAATAGTATTCCATGTAATCCAGGACTTTGGCCAGGAGTTGGACTCGGTCTACGTGGGTACCGGTGACGTCTTCTATAGAGACGGCGGAGGCTCTGAGTTCCTCGGGTACCATTTCTCTGGGGACGCAGACGTTGATGCCGATGCCTACCACCAGGTAGTTGATGTGGCCGAATTCGGCGCTCATTTCGGTCAGGATGCCTACGAGTTTGCGGTTATCCAGCAAAACGTCGTTGGGCCATTTGATGAGGGCTTCTACGCCGCAGACTTCTCTAATGGCGCGGACTACGGCCACGGCAGCGAGCAGGGTCATTTTGGGGGCTTCCTGGGGCAGGAAGGTGGGTTTTAAGAGCACGGAGAACCACAGTCCTTTGCCTTTGGGGCTGTACCAGCCTCTGGCCAGTCTGCCTTTGCCGCCGGTTTGTTCTTCGGCTACGCAGATGGTGCCGTCTTCGGCGCCGGTGCTGGCGAGTTTTTTCAGGACTTCGTTGGAGGACACGACGGTGTCTTCGTAGCAGATGTGATGGCCGATGAAGCGGGTGGTCAGGGCGTCGCCGATTTCTGCGGGCAGCAGTTTATCGGGTACGCCGGTGAGGACGTAGCCTTTTTTGGTGTAGGCTTCAATCTGGTAGCCTTCTTTTTTCAGGGTTTGGATGTGTTTCCAGATGGCTGTCCGGGTAATGCCCAGGGTCTTGGCCAGTTCTTCCCCGGATACGGGGGTGGGTGCTTTATCTTTCAGGATTTTTAGTATTTCGTTGCGCATCGTCGTCATCCTTTCGTTTCTCATAACGTAAAGAATCGTTAACACAAAGTCTGGAAAAAAGGGCTGTGTCTGGCACAGCCCTTGGTTTGGTTTGTAAATGTGTTTCCTTCTCCCCGCCCTACGCCTGAGGTACTTCGCTGGTGCTGGGTTGGGGTGCTGCTGCGGGGGCAGCTGCTTCGGTGGTCACAGGGGGAATGGGTGCGGGGGTACCGTCAGCCGGGGGTTCATTTTTCGGGGCTTCGGGGTTCTCGCCTTTTTCCAGGATGTGGCCGTATTTCAGCAGTTCTTCAATCTCATGGCCTTCCAGGGTTTCCCGTTCGATCAGGGCCTGGGCGATGAGGTGGAGTTTGTCGATGTTTTTGCTCAGCAGGGTGACAGTGCCTTCATAGGCTTCGTCAATAAACCGGCGGATTTCGCTGTCAATCTGGGCAGCGACTTTTTCGCTGTAGTTGTTTTCTCTGCCGATATCCCGGCCCAGGAAGACTTGTTCCTGGCGATGGCCGAAGGTTACGGCGCCCAGGACGTCGCTCATGCCGTATTCGCAGGTCATCTGGCGGGCCAGTTCGGTGGCGCGCTGGAGGTCGTTGCTGGCGCCGCTACTGATTTCATGGAGCACCAGGGCTTCTGCCACACGGCCGCCCAAAAGGACTTTCAGTTCATCCAGCATTTCGCTGCGGGTAGCGTAGTAACGGTCTTCTTTGGGCAGGCTCAGGGTATAGCCGCCGGCTCTGCCTCTGGGGATAATGGTAACCTTGTGGACAGGGTCGGTATGGTCCAGCATCATGCCCACCAGGGTATGGCCGCCTTCATGGTAGGCAGTCAGGCGTTTTTCTTCGTCGGTGATAAGGCGGCTCTTGCGTTCGGGTCCCATCATGACGCGTTCGGCGGCTTCTTCCATGTCGCTCATGGTGATGGTCATCTGGTTATGCCGGGCTGCCAGGAGGGCGCCTTCGTTGACCAGGTTGGCCAGGTCGGCGCCGGTAAAGCCGGGGG
This sequence comes from Acidaminococcus sp. AM05-11, assembly GCF_003472805.1. NCBI lineage: Bacteria > Bacillati > Bacillota > Negativicutes > Acidaminococcales > Acidaminococcaceae > Acidaminococcus > Acidaminococcus sp. AM05-11. The sequence continues at coordinate 11,016 of NZ_QRMX01000023.1, forward strand.
TACGCCGGGCCAGGATGCCCAGGTCCACGTTGGAGTCGATGGGTTTGCCTTTGGTGTGTACCCGCAAGATGGCGCGTCTGCCGCGCACGTCGGGTTTGTCCACCACAATCTGGCGGTCAAAGCGGCCGGGCCGCAGAAGGGCCGGGTCCAGGATATCCGGGCGGTTGGTGGCGGCAATCATGATGATGCCTTCGTTGGCGCCAAAGCCGTCCATTTCGACCAGCAATTGGTTCAGGGTCTGTTCCCGTTCGTCGTGTCCGCCGCCCAGGCCTGCGCCTCTCTGGCGGCCTACGGCGTCGATTTCGTCGATGAAGACAATGCAGGGGGCGTTTTTCTTGGCCTGGTCAAACAGGTCCCGGACACGGGAGGCGCCCACGCCGACGAACATTTCCACAAAGTCGGAACCGGAGATGCTGAAGAAGGGCACGCCGGCTTCGCCTGCTACGGCTTTGGCCAGCAGGGTTTTACCGGTGCCAGGAGGGCCGTACAGCAGTACGCCTTTGGGAATCTTGGCACCCAGTTGGTTGTACTTCTGGGGTGCCTTGAGGAATTCTACGACTTCTTCCAGTTCCTGCTTGGCTTCATCAGCGCCGGCCACGTCCTTAAAGGTGACCTTGCTCTTGCCGTCGCCGTACAGTTTGGCTTTGCTCTTGCCAAAGCTCATGACCTTGCTGCCGCCGCCCTGGGCGTTGTTCATCATGAAGAACCACAGGATCACGATGACCACCATGGGCAGCAGGGAAGTCAGGAGAGAACTGAGCATGGAGGGCTGGGGCGGCAGTTCTGCCCGAATCTCCACGTCACGGGCCCGGAGGGTATCCACCATTTTGTCGTCCCGGGGGGCGATGGTGGTAAACTCGGCGCCGCTCTTCAGCTTGCCTTTGATCACGGAGTTGTCCACGATGGTGACGGATTTCACGTCATCCTGCTGGACTTCCTTCATGAAGTTGCTGTAACTCATTTCGTTCTTGGGGACGTTGGAGGCGTTATAGTAGTCGTAAATCCACACGCCCAGAATCACTACGAGCAGGTAAAATACCAGGTTTCGAATAAATTTGCTCACGCGCAGCTCCTTTCCTGTCTGAAGGTGCTTCCAAGGGAAGGGTTCCAGACACGGACATTATTTTTCATATACAGATCTCTTGAGAATGCCAATAAAGGGCAGGTTCCGGTATTCTTCATCGTAATCCAGACCAAAGCCCACGACAAATTCGTCGGGGATCTCAAAACCGGCGTAGTCCGGCAGGACTTTCACCAGTCTTCTTTCTTTTTTATCCAGCATGGCGGCAACCTTCAGGGTCTTGGGGTTGCGGTTGCGCAGCAGCTCGCCTACGGCCTTCAGGGTCAGCCCGGTGTCGATGACGTCGTCCACCAGGAGAATGTTCTTGCCGGCCAGGTTCCGGGAGGTATCGTATTGGATATCCACCTTGCCGGTGGTGGTGGTGCCGGAGCCATAGGAGGAGGCTTTGATAAAGTCAATGCGTACGGGCACGGTGATGTGCTGGGTCAGTTCCGTCAGGAAATAAGCGGCGCCCTTGAGCAGACCGATGACCACCAGTTCCTGGCCTTCGTAGTCCTTGCTAATTTGGGCACCCAGCTGGGCAATCCGTTCCTTCAGGGATTTTTCGTCAATCAGTACTCTTTCGATATTTTCATGCATTTTCGCTGCTGCTCCTTTTTTTGGTATTTGGCTGCCCGCTCCTTGCTGCGGGCGATGGTATTTTTACGGGCGGTGAGCCTGCCCTGGCGGTAGGTCACCCGTACCTTTCCCGGTACGTCCAGGGACTTGCCCCCGATGCCCCGCAAAATCAATTGGTATAGCTGCTGCACCTGGTCAAAGCGCATTTCGCTGCCTCCGGCGTCCTCCACCAGCTGGCGGAGGATCCGGGTGCTGACGGCCAGGGGCAGGGCCAGAAAGTCGGTGCCGGTGTCCAGCACAAAGCCTTCCGGGGTGCGTTTCTGGTGGTCCTGGGTATAGGCCGTGGCCAGTTCTCCCAGGCATTCCTCATCCCAGGCTGCCACCGCGGCGCTTTGGGCCAGCTGGATGGCAATCCGGGGGTTCTGCTCCCTGAGCAGGGGCAAAAGCACCTTGCGGACCCAGTTCCTGCGCAGGGCGGTATCGTCGTTGGTGCTGTCCGTGCAGTAGGCTAGGTGCCGGGCCCTGCAATAGGCTTCGGTATCCTGGCGGGTGGCGGAAAGCAGGGGTCTTGCCACGTACCCCTTGACAGGCAGCATGCCCCGAAAGCCCCGGGTGCCCGCCCCCCTTAGGAGGTTTAACAGCACCGTTTCGGCCTGGTCGTCCAGGTGATGGGCGGTAAAGATGGCGCTTGCCCCCACCCTTTGGCGGCAGCCTTCCAGGGCCTCATAGCGCAGGCGCCGGGCGGCGTCCTCCAGGGAAAGCCCCGCGCCCTCAGCCAGGGCTTTGGGGTTAATGTCCAGCCGGACAAAGGCTGCCCCCTGCTCCTTGCAGTAGGCTTCCACCAGCTGGGCGTCCCGTTCGGCTTCGTCCCCCCGCAGGTGGTGCTGCACATGGGCCACCAGGATATCCACCCGGTCCAGGGCGCCGGCGTCCAGCATGGCGTCGGTGAGGGCCAGGGAATCGGCGCCTCCCGAGCAGGCTGCCAGGACGGTGGTGCCGCTCTGCCACAGGGGGCTGCGCCGCACCAGTTCCAGAAGCTTGTTCTCCGGGTCCTTACAGCAGGCCTCTGAAACAAAAAAAGGTACTTCCGAGGAAGTACCTTTCGTGTCCATTAATCTCCTCTGCGGGCACCGCTGCCGCCCCGTTTTGATTCTGTATTCCGTTTGAGATCCAGCAGGCGGTCATCGCTTTCTTTCATAAAGCGGGACAGCTTGTCCTCAAAGGACATAGGACCTGCTGCCTTGGGCGCGCCAGCATGAAAATGCTTGCCTTCCGGCCGTTTGTTCTCAAAGCGCCGCGATTCAAAATGTTTGGGTTCCCCGGTTCTCTTTTCGGCTTCCGGCTGTGCGGCCGGCATCAGGGCCTTCAGAGACAACCCGATTTTGCCTTTATCGTCGATGGAAACGACTTTCACCGTGACTTTCTCTTTGACCTTCAGGAAGTCATGTACATCCTTAACGAATACGTTAGACACCTCAGAAATGTGAATCAAACCCACTTTATTTTCCGGTAATTGCACAAAAGCTCCGAAGTTGGTAATCCCGGTGACTACCCCTTCTATCACAGCTCCCTTATCCAAAGCCATAGGTGAAAGACATCCTCCTTAAAAGTATTGTTACGTTAACCATTATACCGTTGTTAAGGAAAGTTCGTCAAGACGCAAAATAACTGAGTTCCTGCGAATTGGCGGCCTTTTTAGGCGCTTTCGGAGGTTTCTGGAAGCGGCGCTTCCTGTAGATACTATAAAAACAAGCTTCCAGGAACTATTTCCCGGAAGCTTTGGCTTTGTCCTTACCGTCAATCATAAACAAGGGAATCTCGTTCTTTCCCACCATGTTGTGCTCATTGCGGGCGACCTTCTCGATGTAATGAATGTCTCCCAAGTTTTCCTTCTCCTGTTCCAGCTGGGCGTTTTCCTTTTTCAGGGAATCCACCTTCGCCTGGGTTTTCACCGTTTCCTTGTGGACGCAGTAAAGGTCATAGCCTTGGCTGGCTACACGAAACAGAAAAAGGCTTAGAATGGCTGCCAGTCCCAGTACAAAGTAACGTGGAATCTTTCTTTTTGCTGTCATGGTCCATCCTTTCCTGTTTGTTCAAACCCAGAGAAAAAAAGCAACCTGATACCCGGGGCATCAGGCTGCAGTGCAGAGCAATTACTTGTTTACGGCATCCTTGAAAGCTTTGCCGGCTTTGAAAGCGGGAACTCTAGCTTCTTCGATTTGGATGGTTTCACCGGTACGAGGATTTTTGCCGCTGCGAGCATTGCGAACCCGAGCTTCGAAAGTACCAAAACCAATCAGCTGTACCTTGTCATCCTTGGCAACAGCTTCTTTAACGGTATCGATAAATGCGTTTACGGCCTTTTCAGCGTCTTTTTTCGGCAGAGCGGTTTTAGACGCAACTTCAGAGATCAGTTCACTTTTGTTCATAAGAAATCCTCCTAAATACTTATTGCGCCCTTCTAATGGCGCCCGACTGTAGACATAGTAGCACAAACCCAGTAAAAATGCACGTGTTTTTTATTTAGTCACAGAAAAATGCTGTTTTGCCTGGTTCCAGAGGGCCGTCAGGTCCTCCAAAGACAGGTCTTTCCACTCCCTGTGGTCAGCCTTTACCAGCGCCTCTACGTACCGAAAGCGCCGGTCAAATTTGTTGCAGGCCCGGTTCAGGGCCGTTTCCGGCTCCAGCTCCAGCTTTCTTGCGTAAACCGCCAGGGCGAACAGGGCGTCCCCCAGTTCTTCCTCGGTGTGGTCCCCGTCTCCGGCCTCTGCGGCCTCCTGGAGCTCCAAAAGTTCCTCGTCCACCTTCTGCCTTGCGGCAGGGGCGTCCGGCCAGTCAAAGCCCGTTTTGGCGGCTTTGGCGCTAAGTTTGTAGGCCCGCATGAGAGAGGGCAGGCCCTTGGCAATGCCGTCCAGGACGCTTTTCCGGTCGGTCTTCTCCTTGGCCTTCAGGGTTTCCCAGTTGGCCACCACCTGGGCCGCCCCGTCCACCTGGGTATCGCCAAACACGTGGGGGTGGCGGTAAACCAGCTTGTCCACCACGTCGGTGATGATGTCCTGCATGGAGAACAGCCCGTCCTCCTCGGCCAGCCGGGCGTGGAAGACCACCTGGAGGAGCACGTCCCCCAGTTCTTCCCGCATACCGGGCACGTCGCCCTCGTCAATGGCCTCCAGCATTTCGTAGACCTCCTCCACCAGCTCCCGGCGCATGGAACGGTGGGTTTGGACCTGGTCCCAGGGACAGCCCCCGGGCTCACGGAGTACCTGCACCAGCTGGATCAGCGGACGCAGGTCCAGCACGCCGGGGGTAGTGGGTGCAGGGGGAATGGGTTTATGCATGGTGTTGCCTCCTTAGTTTTTTCTCTTGAGCAGTTTTTTCAGCTCCCCTACGCCTACTTCTTGCGTCAGCAGCAGGGCGGCCAGATACAGGGCAGCCCCCAGGGCCACGGTGGCCAAGATGCCGGGAACGAAGGGCAGGGCCTTGGACAGGACGTTCTTCCAGGCAAAAAGGACGGCGCCTCCCATGACGGCGGAAGCGATGAGTATCCGTCCCAGATGGACAAAAGGGAAGGTGATTTTGTCGGTCTTATACATGAAAAATACATTGGCGCAGCCGGCCAGGGCCAGGTTGGCGTCGGTGGCCCAGGCGGCCCCCAAAATGTTATAGGCGGGGTTGGCGGCCAGGACCCACAGCAGGCTGACCTTCACCACCAGGCTCAGCAGCATATTGATCATGGGAATCCGGGTATGCCCCAGGCCCTGAAGGATAGCCGTGGACACCTGGTGAAGCCCCAGAAAGAAGATGGCCGGGGCCAGGGCGGTGATCACCGCGCCGGCGTGGCTGGTGCCGTACAAAAGCCGGGAGAACGGCGCCCCCAGTACGCAGACGCCCACTGCGGCCGGGAGATTCAGCAGCAAAAAGAAGCGGATGGCCCGCTGGGCTTTGTCCTGCATCAGGTCCCTGCGATGGAGCACTTTGGCCTCGCTGATGGCGGGGACCACGGAGGCGGCCAGGGAGTTGGTGGGAATGGTTCCCATGTTCACCAGAGGCATGGCCATGCCGGACAAATACCCCAGAGCCTGGGTGGAGGCGGCTACGGTAAAGCCGGCCGCCAGCAGCCGGTCGGGGACCAAAATCATCTCAATCCCGGACACTACAGGCACCATCAAATTGGCGCAGGTGACGGGCAGCGCCAGGGTGATAATCTGCCAGGCTGTCCGCGACACAGAAACACGCTCCGTCACGGCGGAGGCGCTCTCCAGGGTGCGCCAGCGGCGCTGCTGTTTATAATAGAAGCCTCCTAAAATCAGAAGACTTGCAATGGCGCCGGGAACCGCACCAAAGGCCGCTCCAGCGGCCGCCATAGGAAGTCCCTGGGGCAGCAGCAGATAGGCCAGAATCACCATGGTCACCACCCGGGTAAACTGCTCGGCAATCTGGCTTACGGCGGTGGGTACCATTTCCTGGAACCCCTGGAAATACCCCCGGAAACAGGAGACAGGGATGGAAATGGCAATGGCGGGCACCAGGGCCAGCATGGCGTACCGGGCCCGGGCGTCCTTGATGATATGGCTGTCAATGAGCCAGGGAATCAGCCCCAGGGCCAGCGCTGCCAGGGCAAGGCCCCCCAGGAACATAAGCCCCACAGAGGTCCACAGCACCTGCCGGGCACCCTTTTGGTCCCGGGCAGCGGCCCGTTGGGAAATCATAATGGAAATGGCCGCAGGAATCCCGGCAGCGGACAGGGACACCAGCAGCAGGTAGATGGGGTAGGCAATCTGGTAGAGCCCAATCCCCTCCCCGCCTAGAAGGCGGGAGAGCAGGATCCGGTTCACCGAGCCCAGTACCTTCACCATCAGCCCGGCTGCTGCCAGGATTAAGGTTCCTTTCATAAAGCGGTCTGCCATGGATGTGACTCCTTTCACAGGTCATTTAGCCGTTAAGCGATTGGTTAAGCGTTAAAAAGGGGGTGAAGAAGTGGGAGGGGGAATAGTGAAAAAGAAAAAGGAAATGGCCTACACTTTTCTGCGAAAAGTGTAGAGGTGTTTTTGGGAATATATGGGGCCGCAGGGCGGCCTAGGGAACCCCTATTGGCACCTGCGGTGCCATTTTCCCCGGAGGGGAAAGGTTTGTCCCCTTTTGGGGCTAGTGCAAGAAGGACGGTAGCTCAACTACAGAAAAATTGGATTTTGGTCGTGCGGTCCGCAAACCTGAAGTGATGTGGTGCCGGGAATCCCCGAGCGGTTCGCCGTATTCCAGTCGCCGTCACCTTGCAGGTTTGGCTCCTGGACGGCTGTCGCAGGGGTCGTATATTCCATTTCTCTACGGCCAAGGCCTTGAGAAATGGATACGACTCCCTTAGTCAGCCTGCGGCTGCCAGCTCCCCCCAGCGGTTCGCCGTGTTCCAATCAGCTACGTCCTGACGGACTTGCTTCTTGGACGGCTATCGCATGGGCCTTATTAACCAAACAGCCACTTGAAGAATCTGCGGGCTGTTTGGATGCGGCCGCATAAAGGTTGGAGCCTTTAAAAGGTCGTGCGGTCTGCGGGGCGTAGTGCAGACATCCTACTTTTGAACCCCATCCGCCGGCGAGTTCGCCGGCACCTTCCCCTTTACCAGTGCACGCCAAGCAGTGCACTGGTAAGTGGAAGGCAGATGCGGCCAAAGGCCGCAAAAGGAGCACTCTCCGTCGCCTCTCGGCGCCACCTGCGCCCGCCCGCGCGCGAGGTCAGCTTCTCTACAAAATTCGCAATAACAATGTATTTTATTCTTCTTTTCCACCCCCACATTGTGCTCAATAAAATGTAATTTTAGAAACGTGGTGGTACATAAGTTTTGACTTCCATCAAGAGTGAGGGAAGTGGCGCCGGAAGGCGACGAAGAGAGTTCTAATAATATTAAAATAGCAATATAATTATACTTTGTTTGAAGCATAAAGTATGGTTTTAAACTTCCTTCGTCAGCCTAGCGGCTGACACCTACCACAGTGGTTCGCTGCTAGCCAGTCATTTTCGCCCTACGGGCTCAATTCCTGGGCAGCTATCACATGGCTCGCGTACACCAAACAGCTTCTGGAATACTTGTATCGCTGTTTGGACGCGAACGCAACGCTTGTGGTAGGCGTCCAGGCCACCACTGGTCAAGTAAAATCCAAAATATAGTTGCTGATAAGAAGATGACCATTAGTGGCCTAAGACCGGCCCCTGAGTGGTTCGCGGCATGCTGCTCAGCTTCACCTTCCAGGTTCGCTTTGCAGGCCGCTATCACATGGCTCATATTAACCAATTCTCTGCGGCATATAGCCTTGAGAATTGGATATGAGCGCAAAGCGTTGAAGGGGCTGTCAGCCCGTAGGGATGACTGAGGAAGTTTATCCAGCTTTTCTGCGGCCCCCGGCCGCATGTCTTCTCCGTTTCAGCTGTGGAGCAGCTGAAATGGGGAAGATGCGCCTATCATAAGAATTCCAAAGGCGCAGATGGGGCGTCTTCAAGGGAAGGTACTTTTTCCTTATTTAGCTTCCTCAAGCGTTGCGGTCACGTCCAAATATCGTCACGAGTTACTCAAAAGATATTTGGAATACGTGACCCATGTGATAGCGGCCTGCAAAGCAAGTCCGTAGGACGCCGCTGCGCAGCGAGCCGCGAACCACTAGGAAGCTGGCCCGCCACTACCTTCCACATTTATGGGGAAGGGGAACCGCCCGAAGGGTGGTGGAAAGGGGCGGGACGGAAAGAGTTTACAATTGAAGGCGGTTGGGGCCTGCACTATCAAACTTCTAGAACTAGCCTTTTGCAAGCAACGGAAGCGTTGCTAAATCAGCCTCCTCCCCCATTATACCAAGCCTTCACACCAACCGTGGGATATTTTTCTCCAGCCAGGTTAAGGGGTCGCCTTTCATGCCATGGGTTTTAAGAATGAATTGGGGTTGGGCGGCGACTTTCAAGTTGGCTCTGGGGACGTATTCTCTGATCAGGGCTTTCAACACGTCGGGGTTGGCGGTGCTGTGCTGGTGGAAGGTGATGCGGATTTCTCCGGGTCTTACGGAGATGCCGATGATGCGGAGTTTCCGGCACAGGTCTCTCAGGGCAGCTACGCGCCACAGGTTCACGACCTGCTCTGGCGGGGTGCCAAAGCGGTCGATGATTTCGTCCATAAGGTCGTCTTTTTCTTCGTATTTCAATGCCCCCAGGCGATGGTAGATTTCCATTTTGTACCGGGGGTTGGCGATGTATTCGTCGGGGATGTAGGCGTCCAGTTTCATATCGCTGACGGGGTCCGGGATCACGGGTTCCTGGGGATCGGCGCCGTTTTGCAGGGCGTTGATGGTCTGTTCCAGCAGCCGGCAGTACAGGTCAAAGCCTACGCCGGCAATCTGGCCGTGCTGTTCGGCGCCCAAAAGGTTTCCGGCGCCGCGGATTTCCAGGTCCCGCATGGCGATTTTAAAGCCGGCGCCCAGTTCGGTAAAGTCCCGAATGGCCTGGAGGCGTTTCTGGGCAATTTCGCTGAGGACGCGGTTCTTCTTGTACAGGAAGTAGGCATAGGCCAGCCTAGAGGAGCGTCCTACTCTGCCCCGCATCTGGTACAGCTGGGACAGGCCGAAGTTCTCGGCGCCGTCAATGATGATGGTGTTGGCCAGGGGCACGTCCAGGCCGTTTTCGATGATGGTGGTGCACAGGAGGACGTCAAAGTCCCCGTGGTAGAAGCCAATCATCACGTCTTCCAGTTCGTCTTCGGTCATGCGGCCGTGGGCAATGCCGATGGTAAGCCCGGGTACCAGTTCCCGGAGTCTGGTGGCAATGCTGGTAAGGCCCTCGATGCGGTTGGACACGTAGTAGATCCGGCCGCCCCGGCGGACTTCCCGCTCCAGGGCTTCTTTAATCATGCCCTCGTCGTACTCGGCCACGTAGGTTTCTACGGGCAGCCGGTCTTCGGGCGGGGACTCGATGATGCTCATGTCCCGGCCTTTGACCAGGGCCAGGTGCAGGGTCCGGGGGATGGGCGTGGCGGACAGGGTCAGCACGTCAATGCCGGCGCTCCACTGCTTCATTTTCTCCTTCTGGGCCACCCCAAAGCGCTGTTCCTCGTCGATGATGAGGAGCCCCAGGGACTGGAAGGAGATGTCCGGGGACAAAATCCGGTGGGTGCCGATGATGATGTCAATCTGGCCGGCGGCCAGTTTCTTGATGATTTCCCGCTGCTCCTTGGCGGACCGGAAGCGGCTGAGCATTTCGATATTCACGCCAAAGGAGGCCATGCGCTGGGTAAAGGTCAGCAGGTGCTGCTGGGCCAGGACGGTGGTAGGGGCCAGGACGGCTACCTGCATGCCGTCCATCACGGCCTTGAAGGCGGCCCGAATGGCCACCTCGGTTTTGCCGTAGCCCACGTCGCCGCACAGGAGCCGGTCCATGGGAACGGGCTTTTCCATATCGGCCTTGATTTCCGCAATGGCTTTCAGCTGGTCCGGGGTTTCCTCAAAGGGGAAGCTGTCCTCGAATTCCTTCTGGAGGGGGGTATCCGGGGCAAAGGCATGGCCCGGGGTGATTTTCCGCTGGGCGTACAGCCGCAGCAGCTCGGTGGCCAGGATGGTAATGGCCTTCTGGGCCTTGGTCCGGGCTTTCTGCCAGTCGTTCCGGCCCATATTGGACAGCTTGGGCGGGGTGCCCTCGTTGCCGATGTATTTGTGCAGCAGGCCCACCTGCTCTACGGGTACGTGGAGCTTGTCGCCCTTGGCGTACTGGAGCTGCAGGTAGTCCCGATGGACGCCGTCAATGACGATGGTCTCCACGCCCATGTAGCGGCCGATGCCCTGGACGTCGTGGACCACGTAATCCCCCACTGAGATGTCGGAGAAGTAGTTGGTGATGGCAGGGCCCTTGCCCTTTTTCCGGGTAATGCGGCGGCGTTTCTGGGTGCCGAACAGGTCTCCTTCGGTCAAGAGAAGCCAGTTTTCGTTCCAGAAGTAGAAGCCGCTGGTCAGGCTGCCCTGGAACACCAGGCCGCCCTTCTCGGGCAGGGTCAGGGGGTCCGTGGCCAGCTCCATGGGAATGCCGGCGCCCCGGAGGCTTTCGGCGATGCCTGCGGCTTTGTCCCGGGTGCCCATCATAATGAGCGGGTGGACGCCCTGGCTGATCCAGCCGGACAGGTCTTTTTGCAGCAGCTCGGTATTCTTGTTGTAGGGCGCAATGGTGCGAACCTGAACATGAAGTTTGGGAGCATTGGCAAAGTAGGGATGTCCCAGGTCGCTGACCGCCGCCAGATGGCACTCCTTGGCCAGGTCGATCATCTGGGCCTGGAGCAGCAGCTGGTCGGCAAATTCCCGGTTGTCCCCGAAGCTCTTCTTGCATTCTTCAAAGAAGGCGGAGGGTTCGTCCAGGACCACCAGGGAGTCCGCTGCCAGGTAGGCAAAGATGTTGGAGATGGGCTCCTGGTCCGGCAGGGCAATGGGCATGATGTTGGCCTGTTTGGCCGGGCCGATGCTCCGCTGGGTATCGATATCGAAATGGCGCACCACGTCAATGGTGTTGTCGAACCATTCGATGCGCACAGGATCTTTGTGGTTAATGGGGAAAATGTCCATGATGTCGCCCCGGACGGCCAATTGGCCGATGGTGTCCACCTGTTCGGTGCGTTCGTAGCCGGCTTTCACCAGCTTGGCTACCACGGTCTCCTGGTCAATTTCCATGCCGGGTTTCAGACGGATATTTTCCTTGATGATGCTGTCCGGCGGCGGCAGCTTCTGGATGGCAGCCTCGGCAGTAATGAAGATGATGCCGGGTTCCTGCTTGTAGATCATTTCCAGGGCTGCGGCCCGTTCGGCCAGGACTTCTTCGTTCCGGGTATCCACCTGGCCGTGGATCAGGCTGGCGGGATACAGCTCCCGCATGGCCAGGTCCGGATAGAAGTACGCCAGCTCCCGGCGGTAGGCACGGATGATTTCCCGGTTGGCGGTGAAGATCACCAGGGGCTGCTTGGCCCCGGCCTTTTCCTGAAGAGCGCACAAAAAGCCGACTTTAACAGAAGAAGTTAAGCCGGTGAGAGTAACGGGCCCCTTGGCATTTTGCCAGAGAGAAGCCCCGTCCCCTACGTTTTTTTCGTTTAAAAGCAAAGGAATGATTTCATTAGACATATTAGATACTACCAATCTACATAGAGATGTAAAAGGATTAGGTACTGCGCAAAAGTGCAGCTTGGGGTGCGGACAGGCTCGTTGGGCGGGCTGGTATAGGATAGGCGTGATGCGTTACCAATATGGGTGCAGGCCCATTCGGGAATCTTTGATGATGTTCGCAATGTTTGCCTTTCCGTTCTCTTTGGGGTATATTTTCAAAAACGCGACGGAGCGCTGATTGTTTTTGAAAACATAGCCACCAGTTGGTGCGGTCAGCGAACCTGAAGTGTGCTGGTTCGGGGTATCCACTCTCAGTCACCTTCGGTGACAGCTCTCCCCTAAAGGCGAGAGCTCAATGCCCCGTGGGTCAAGCTTGTTGCAGCTACCATAGTGCGTTTGCGCTGCCCCTCTATCGTGTCCTTACTTTGGGCTTGAGCCTCTGAAGCATCGACACCTTACAGCGGTTCGCAGCTTACCAGTCATCGTCGCCCACTGGGCCTGATTCCTGGGCTGCTGTCGCAGAGGTCTCATTAGCCGTCCTTCTGCGGCTAGTAGCCTTGACGGACGGATGAGACTCTCAAGAGTGGGACCCGCAAGGGCCTATCAGGACGACGATGAAGACTCCAGGACACTGCGGAGTGGCAGTTACGTTGCGCAAATTTGGCTTGTGTGTACTCGCCCCTCCGGGGCAGCTGGAGCGAGGGGACCTTCCGTCACCCTGCGTTCCAATGAGCCGCAGCCGACCCACCACACAAGCCAGGAACGCACGGTGACGACTTCCTCGTTGGTGCTTCGCTACGCTCAGCACAGGGCAGCATCCAAGGGAAATGGATGCTGCCGCAACGAGGCAGACGCATTGGTTTTGCGCTGTTCCCATTGTTTGCAATAGGCTAGTTCTAGAAGTCTGGTAGTGCTGCCCCCCATCCGCCGGCGATTTCGCCGGCACCTTCCCTTGAACACGCCCCATCTGCGCCTTTGGAATTCTTATGCTAGGCGCATCTTCCCCATTTCAGCTGCTCCACAGCTGAAACGGAGAAGACGAGTGGGCGGAGAAGGCATGCGGCCTGCGGCCGCGAAAAAGCTGGATAAACTTCCTCAGTCATCCCTACGGGCTAACAGCCCCTCCAACGCTTTGCGCTCATATCCAATTCTCAAGGCTATATGCCGTAGAGAATTGGTTAATATGAGCCATGTGATAGCGGCCTGCAAAGCGAACCTGGAAGGTGAAGCTGAGCAGCATGCCGCGAACCACTCAGGGGCCGGTCTTGAGCCTATACGAGTCATGTACTAAACGGGTATAGCAAAGCAACATAGTTCGTAAATACCTGCACTACCCTAGTTTGTTACTTAACCAGTAGCGGCATAGAACGCTTCCTGCAAGCGTTGCGTTCGCGTCCAAACAGCGCTACAAGTATTCCAAAAGCTGTTTGGTATACGCGAGCCATGTGATAGCTGCCCAGGAATTGAGCCCGAAAGGTGAAAATGACTGGCTAGCAGCGAACCACTGTAGGAAGTGGCACCGCTAGGTGCCGATAGAAGTTTAGCTCCAACAGATTAGTCAATGACCCCAAAAACCTGCCAATATACCCTATTAAAGTTCAAATAATATAATTATATTGCTATTTTAAACTCTCTTCGTCGCCTACCGGCGCCACCTCTGTCACGCTTGATAGAGGTCAACAGTAAGGCACTACCACATTTCTAAAGTTACTTATTTTTGAGAACAATGTGGGAGTACATAAGCAATATAAAGTATATTATTATTGCGAAATTTCTCTAGAAGTTGACCTCACGCGTTTACGGGAGAGGTACCGCCTGCTAGGGCGGGGAAGAGTGCTCCTTTTGCGGCCTCCGGCCGCTGCCTTCCACTTACCTGTTCGCCGCGTTGCGCGAACAGGAGAAGGGGAAGGTGCCTGACGCAGGAAGGCGGTTGGGGTTCAAAACCAAGTTCCCCCACTTTCCCACCAATACAGCAGGGGGGTGTGAATGAATCCACACCCCCTTCTGGTTCTTATGGTATTGGTATTACAGTTTTACGTTGATGTTGCTGCGGTCGAAGGTATGGACTGCATCAACGAAACGTACGGTGCCGGTGGCGTACCGCATGGATACGGTATGGGTCCGGGCGCCGTTGCCGAAGAAGTTAACGCCTCTCAGCAGGTCGCAGTTGGTGATGCCGGTAGCGGTGAACATGCAGTCGTCGCCTTTTACCAGGTCTTCGATGGTCAGGACTTGACGGGTATCGGCAATGCCCATTTCATGGCAGCGCTGGGTTTGTTCGTCGTTTTCAGGCACCAGGCGGGCTTGCATATCGCCGCCCAGGCATTTCAGGCCGGCTGCAGCCAGTACGCCTTCCGGAGCGCCGCCCCGGCCGATGTACATATGGATACCGGTACCTTCAATGCCGCAGTTGACGATGGGATCTACGTCACCATCGCTGATCAGGCGGATGCGGGCACCAGCAGCTCTTACTTCTTCAATGATCTTGCGATGACGGGGACGGTCCAGGGCAACGACGGTCAGGTCGTTGACGTTTCTGTGCATGGCTTTGGCCACGCGTTCCAGGTTTACGCTGACAGGATCGTCAATGTTGATGCAGCCTTTGGCTCTGGGGCCAACGGCGATTTTGTCCATGTACATATCGGGTGCATGGAGCAGGCAGCCCTTGGGGGCAATGGCGATAACAGCGATGGCTCCCAGCTGGCCTTTGGCCACCAGGTTGGTGCCTTCCACCGGGTCAACAGCGATGTCTACTTCGGGACCGCCGGCACCGACTTTTTCGCCGATGTACAGCATGGGGGCTTCGTCCATTTCCCCTTCGCCGATAACTACGGTACCGCTGATGTTGACGGTATCAAACATTTTCCGCATAGCGTCTACAGCCAGTTGGTCAATGCCGTTCTTGTCGCCCCGGCCTACGCCGCGGGCGCTGGCCATGGCGGCTGCTTCTGTTACACGTACAAATTCCATGGATAATTCTCTGTTCATTGCATACGCCTCCAATTATTTTCGGCAATTTGCATTGCTCTTTTATTGTACCAAGAATCCCAAAGAAAAGAAACGGGTTACGGCAAATGCCGCCCGTTTTCTTTTCTGTCTTGCGTTCTTCAGGCTTAGTGCTTCTGGCAAGCCAGGGCAGCAGCGATGAAGTCCTTGAACAGCGGATGGGGATTGGTGGGACGGGATTTCAGTTCGGGGTGGAACTGTACGCCCAGGAACCAGGGATGGACTTCCGTGGGCAGTTCTACGATTTCTACCAGCTTGCCGTTGGGCAGGGTGCCGCCCAGCACCAGGCCCTTTTCGAACAGCTGGTCACGGAGTTCGTTGTTCACTTCGTAGCGATGGCGATGGCGTTCGCTGATCAGGTCGGTGCCATAGGCCTTTTCGGCCAGGGTGCCGGGATACAGCTTGCAGGGGTATTTGCCCAGCCGCATGGTGCCGCCTTTGATTTCCACGCTCATTTGTTCCGGCATCAGGTAAATGACGGGGTACGGGGTGGTTTCGTCAAATTCGGTACTGTTGGCTTTCTTCATGCCGCAGATGTCCCGGGCATATTCGATGACTGCGCACTGCATACCCAGGCAGATGCCGAAGAAGGGAATCTTGTTTTCCCGGGCATAGCGTACGGCACGGATCATGCCTTCGATGCCCCGGTCGCCAAAGCCGCCGGGCACCAGGATGCCGTCCACGCCCTTGAAGATTTCTTCGTAGTTGGCGTCGGCTTCTTCCAGGTCGGAAGCGTTGATGTATTCGATGTCCACATCGGCGTCATGGAAGTAGCTGGCGTGTTTCAGGGCTTCCACGATGGAAATGTAGGCGTCAGGCAGTTCTACGTATTTGCCCACGATGGCAATGGTGGATTTTTTGGCATGGGGTGCCAGAATCTTTTCCACCATGGCATGCCAGGCAGCCATATCCTTGGGTTTGTCTTCCATATCCAGTTTTTTCAGAACCACTTTGTCCAGGCCCTGGTCTTCCAGCAGCATGGGTACTTCGTAGATGCTGGGAGCGGTGATGGATTGGAACACGGCGTCAGCGTCCACGTCGCAGAACATGGCCATCTTTTCCCGCATTTCCCGGCTGATTTCCTTTTCGGAACGGCAAACCAGGATATCGGGGGTAATGCCGATGCTGCGCAGTTCTTTTACGCTGTGCTGGGTGGGTTTGGTCTTCAGTTCGCCGGCAGCGGAGATGTAGGGAACCAGGGTCACGTGGATGTACAGCACATCGTTCTTGCCCACGTCCTTCTTCACTTGGCGGATGGCTTCCAGGAAGGGTTCGCTTTCGATGTCGCCTACGGTACCGCCGATTTCGGTGATCACGAAGTCAGCTTCTTCTTCCCGGCCTACCCGGTACACCCGTTCCTTGATTTCGTTGGTGATATGGGGAATGACCTGTACGGTGCGGCCCAGATAGTCCCCTCTGCGTTCCTTGTCGATAACGGATTGGTAGATCCGGCCGGCAGTCACGTTGGAGTTGCGGGTCAGGTTGATGTCGATGAACCGTTCATAATGGCCCAGGTCCAGGTCGGTTTCGGCGCCGTCGTCGGTAACGAATACTTCACCATGCTGGTAGGGGCTCATGGTCCCGGGGTCAATGTTGATGTACGGGTCGAACTTTTGGATGGTCACCTTATAGCCTCTGCTCTTGAGCAAACGGCCCAGAGATGCGGCCGTAATGCCTTTGCCTAAGGACGAAACCACGCCGCCTGTTACGAAAATATACTTGGTCATTTTTTTCCTCCCTTTTCCGCTTTCTTTCTATATTACATATGTTCCGGTGCGCTGACGCCCAGAATCTTCAAACCATGGCGCAGGGTATTGCCCACAGCTGTAATTAGTGCCAATCGAGCCTGCTGGAGGGCAGGGTCGACGCCCAGTACCCGGCACTGGTTGTAGAAGGAATGGAACATTCCTGCCAGTTCGTAGGTATAGTGGGCAATCTTATGGGGTGCCCGTTCCAGGGCAGCCGTGTCGATGAGCTCGGTGTAGTCGTTGAGCTTCTTGATCAGGTCTATTTCAATGGGCTCCTTCAGCACGGACAGGTCCGCGTTGGGGTCCAGGGTAATCTTTTCGTCGGCCATTTGGCGCAGGATGCTGCAGATCCGGGCATGGGCGTACTGGACGTAGTACACCGGGTTGTCGTTGGAATGCTCGGTGGCCAGGGTCAGGTCAAAGTCCAGCTGGCTGTCCATGCTGCGCATGATGAAGAAGAACCGGGCTGCGTCGGTGCCCACTTCTTCGATGAGCTCGTTCAGGGTCACGCTCTTGCCGGTACGTTTGCTCATCTTTACCAGCTCGCCGTTCCGGTACAGGCTGACCATTTGCAGGATCAGGATTTCCAGGTGGCTGGGGTCGTAGCCCAGGGCCTGCATGGCGGCCTTTACCCGGGGAATGTAGCCGTGATGGTCGGCGCCCCACAGGTTGATCAGGCGGTCAAAGCCCCGTTCGTACTTGTTCCGGTGGTAGGCAATGTCGGCGGCAAAGTAGGTGGAAACGCCGTTGTCCCGGATGACCACTCTGTCCTTGTCGTCGCCGAAATCCGTGGAGCGGAACCATTTGGCCCCGTCCTTTTCGTAGATGTAGCCCTTCTTTTCCAGCTCGGCTACCGCTTCTTCAATCTTATGGGCATCGTGGAGGGATTGTTCACTGAACCACACATCAAAGTGGCAGTTGAAGGCTTCCAGGTCCTCCCGGAGGGCGGCCAGCTTTTCGTCCTTGGCAATGCTCTGGAATTTTTCCAGCCGTTCTGCTTCCGGCATATGGATAAAGCTGTCGCCGTATTTCTTCTGGATCCGTTTGGCGGTGACCACAATGTCTTCCCCGTGGTAGCCGTTTTCCGGGAATTCACAGGGAATGTTGTAGAGCTCCAGGTAGCGGGCGTTCACGGAAGCCGCCAGATTGTGCATCTGGTTGCCGGCGTCGTTGATGTAGTACTCCTGGCTCACATCGTAGCCGGCAGCCTTCATCAGGTTGGCCAGGGCGGAACCCACTGCAGCACCCCGGCCGTGGCCTACATGCAGAGGGCCGGTGGGGTTGGCGCTGACGTATTCAATCTGGATCTTCTCCCCTGCTTTGGCAGGCAGGTTGCCGTAGTTTTCCCCCTGGGCCAGAATATTCCGCAGGGCTGCGGACAGCCAGTCTTCCTTCAAGAAGAAATTCAGGAAGCCAGGTCCGGCAACTTCCACCTTTTCCACACTGGGGCAGTCCAGGAATTCCTGGATGGCACCTGCAATTACCCGCGGCGCGCAGTGCAGATTGCGGGCGGCCTGCAGGGCAAAGTTGGTAGCAAAGTCGCCAAATGCCTTCTGGGGCGGAACGGTGAGAACCACCGGTACCAAATCGCCCTGGGGCAGCTTACCTGCCTGAATGGCTTTTTGGACTGCGGCGATGACCGCTTCTGCCAGTACTTTTTTCATGTCCACGAATTTCTTCCTCCTCAATTTCAATAGTCAAGCGTATGGACCCATTGGGCTGGTCCTGCATTTCCAGGTCGTAAAAGGCCTGTACATGCCAACCCCGGGGCTGACGGACAATGGTCAGGTCCCGGGTGAAGACCATCATGGGCACAGTAAAATACGGGGTCTGGTACTGAAAAGAAGTGTTCCGGCCCCGTACATACGTCTGTCGATGCTCATAACGCCCGTGGCGGATCACCGTCAGGGTGTCTTCCGTCCATTTCAGGGTGGTTTTGGTGCCTTCCATCCCGGTAATGGGTGTTTCCTCATAGCGTACATACGTAGCACGGCCCACCGTCTGCAGCTGGCCGGAAGTGACCAGGTCCAGGGGCTGGGAGCCATCACTTAAATTTTCGCTATGAATCGTAATCTTTACAGGAATCATGGCCTCTCCAAAAAATAAAAGGCACTCTCTTCATGCCAGCACCAGCAGCGCGGCTAAAGGAGCAAGCCCTTAAGTGAATCGTTTTCGATTGGTAAGCATCAGGTTTTTGCCTTATTCTTAGTTATTTTATATTAATAGCTGAGAAAAGGCAAGGGTTTATTAAAGAAAAGTGGGAGGGGTGGGGTGCGGGGGGGCTAGTACGGTCCGCAAACCTGAAGTGTGCTGGCCTGGGGAATCCACTCTCTGTCACCTTCGGTGACATCTCTCCCCTACAGGCGAGAGATTTGGGCGCCCGCTGGGCAGGCGGCCTACGGCCGCAAAAAATGTAGATGAACTTCATCCGTCATCCACATTGTGGATGACACCTTCTACACGTTTGGTATGCTATGAATAAAGTAGACTGGCATATAGTTAAACCTCCTGG
>NZ_QRMX01000024.1:0-28821 GCF_003472805.1 Acidaminococcus sp. AM05-11
ATACATAGAATATCTTAAAAAAAATATGCTTGACATATTACCAGAATGCTAAATTGTGAAATTGACTAACCTATAGTTCTATAATATAATTCTAGCTAGAATGAGAATAAATTCAAGTACGTACATTCAGGTAGTATACTTACCTAAAGGAGAGTGTAAAATGGGCCAACGGTGTATTTCCGACGAGAATATTGCTTCCACGGGCTTTAGTTATACTTTGTCGCTGATCAACGGGAAATATAAGATGACCATTCTGTATACTCTGATGGAGTTTGGGGTGGTGCGGTTCAATGAGATGAAAAAGTACATTGCGGGCATTTCCTATAAAACTCTGAGCGCTACCTTAAAGGAACTGGAGGCCGATGCGCTGGTGCACCGGGAGGAGTATCCGCAGATTCCACCCAAGGTGGAGTATAGTTTGACGGAGCGGGGGAAATCTTTGATTCCCATTTTGGATGCCATGTGCGACTGGGGCGACAACCACAGGCTTTAGGAGGAGCGAGGTGATTTTATGACGCAATCAATAGCTGTTCTTTCGGATACCCATGGCCTATTGCGGCCGGAGGTGCTTTCTCGGATTGCTGGGTGTGATGGGATTATTCACGGGGGCGACATCAACAAGCCGGAGATTCTGGACACGCTCCGGAAAATCGCGCCGCTGTATGTGGTCCGGGGGAACAATGACAAGGAGTGGGCGGAAGGGCTGCCGGAAACCCTGCGGTTTCAGCTGGAAGGTCTCCAGTTCTTTATGGTCCACAACAAGAAGTTTGTGCCCAAGGATTTGACGGGGATTGATGTGGTAATCTTCGGGCATTCTCACAAGTATTTTCAGGAAGTGATCGATGGGCGGCTGTGGCTGAATCCTGGCAGCTGCGGGAAGCGGCGGTTTGACCAGGAGATTACGTTTGCCATGCTGACCATCGATGGGAAAGCATACCGTGTGGAAAAGATGGTCATTCCCCACGAAAAATAGTAAGGAGGCTAAGGGTATGAATCAATTTATGGAAGAAGCAATCAAAGAAGCTCAGCAGGGGATTCGGAACGGTCACGGGGGCCCTTTTGGCTGCGTGATTGTGAAAGCCGGAAAGATTGTAGGCCGGGGGCATAATGAGGTGATTAAGCAGCAGGATCCTACCTGCCACGGAGAAATGATGGCCATCCATGCCGCCTGCAAGGAGCTGGGGACCTTTGACCTGTCCGGGTGTGAGCTGTATACCACCGGCGAGCCCTGCCCCATGTGCCTGGGCGCCATCCTCTGGGCCAATGTGGACAAAGTCTACTACGGCTGCAATATTGCCGATGCCGAGGCTATCGGGTTCCGGGATAAGGTGTTTTACGAGATGGGGTCGGAGAAGAAGGAGAAGCTCATGGCGGAGCTGGATGCGGAGGCGTGCAGGAAGTTGTTTGAGGAGTATAAGGGGATTGAGGGGAAAAAACAATATTAAAGTAGGGGGCTTCAGCAAACCTTTGACCAAGCTGAAATTTCTGTTTGCTTAAAAAACAAAGCCAGCGTGTTATCGATACTCCGGTAACACGCTGGCCTTCTTACGTTCAACTATTTTCCTTAATGAATCTTGTGCTTAAATGAACTGGCTCCGTTTTACTTAAAACTTGTACCGCAGGGCTACGCTCCACAGATTGCTGCGGACATCGCTGCCTTTCTGGTATTGATAGCCTATGCCGTAGGTCATGGAACCATGTTCGGCCTCCACACCCAGGCGGCCATAGAAACTGCCGCCATCGGATACATCGTAACCGAAGGTATTGGCGGCTCCGTTCAGGCTGACGCGATCGTTGCCATCCCGGTCACCGAAGGTCCACAGGTAGCCGGCTTCTGCCAGGGGTTTAATGGACCAACTGCCGCTCTTCATGGTCTGGCTGTAGCGCAGGCCCAAGGGAACCATCCACAGGTTGGCATTATCACTGTCGTGATGGATGCCCAGGCTGTCGGTGTAATTGCCATAATCCAGGTGTGCATACCGGATGCCCACATACGGGGTGAGGGTACCGGCTCCAGCATTGAAGTCGTGTTCGGCACGAACACCAGCGCTGTAGGCATTGGAGGAAACGCTGCCGGTGATTTCTTTGCCGCTGTTGTACTGGCTCAGGTCGTTCTTGCCATGCAGCCAGGAGATGTCGCCCAGATAGCTGGTTTCACCTTGACGGATTCTGCCGTACAGGCTCAGGCCGTAGTAATCAGCATTGTTCTTGGTGCTGGCGGTATCGGTATTGCCGGAGATGGAGCCGTCCATGTAGGTGAGGGCCAGCCCAGCAACGGTATTATCGTTATGATACAGGTCGGCCCCGGCCACTACGCCATTATATTGGGCATCGTAGTTTGCTCCGGTGAGTCCATCAAGGTCCAAACCGTCTACGTCTTCTTTGGTGTGAATGTAATGAGCCCATACATCCTTATCCAAAGTGGTGTCCTTCACGTCAGCCAGGTGGTTAGCCACAGCATTATCGAACAGATTGTTAGCCGCATAGAGGCTATGCTGTACTCCGCCTAATTCACTGAGGGAATTTGCACTGTTCAGGGCATTGGCTTGTTTGGCCAGGGAGGAGTTGACGTCTTCATTGGCAGCATTATTGACAAAGTCGGTTGCAGCGCCAGTGCCCAGGAGGGCCGCGTTTACCACATCCGGAGCTACCAGGCTGTCGCCATAAACATCATGGGCATCCTGGGATACGGTGGTGACGGAGAATTTGCTTTCGCTGTTGCCATCAGCCCCAACAAATTTCAGAAGTTTGTTATTGGTAAAGACATTTTGTGTGGTATCTGCTTTGGCGTCAGCGTACCAGGAGTTGTTCTCTTTGACGTTGGTACCGGACAGGATGTTATACGTAGTATCTTTGGAAGCTCCGGAAATGTACAATTTGGCCGAGTCAGAAATGTTCGTAGAAGATACATTGGTTAAGGCTGCTGCCTGGCTGCCGGATACGGTGCTGCCTTTTACAAGCAGGAGGGAACCAGCTCCCATGGTAAAGCTGCCGGTATCAGCTGCAGCGGCGCCGGTAGCTTTACTGTCTACGGTAATGCTGCTGCCGGTAAGATCCTGGCTGGAAGTTACATACAGGGCGGACAGGATGCCGTCAGAACCCCAGGTCAGGCCGGATTCGCTAAACAAAGCTTCTGCTGCAGCAGTATCCTGAGAGCCAAGAGTCAGGGTGGAATTCTGGCCTACAGTCACGTTGGTGTCTGCAAGGCTTTCGATGGACACTTCGGTACCATCGTTTTGGGTGCCGCCATTCCACACGGGATCCAGGTACAGGGAACCACCGTTCAGATTGATCTTGCCTGCTGTCAGGGTGGCTGCCTTATCATCCGTACCAACATTCAAAAGGGCCTTAGCATCAGCACCGGTAATCGTGCCGGCAACTGTCACATCACCAGTAATGGTGGAAGTGCCGGAGATGTTCAGGTCTTTGGCAATAGCTACCGTGCCGGTTTTGGCTTGGATGGAAGAGCCCGTCAGAGCTACATTGCCGTTCAGGGCCATTGCGCCATCAGTGGTTAAGGCTGTGCCTTCCGCAGTCGTTACATCGCCGCCTACGGTAACCGTACCGGTAAGGGAAGAAGTGCCGGAAGCAGCCAGGTCTTTGGCAATGGAAACGGTGCCGGACTGGGCAGTCAGGGAAGCGCTGGTCAGGTTAACGCTGTCTTTGAAGGCAGTGGTACCAGCTGTGGTCAGCTGCGTAGCTTTTTCTGTTGTAACTGCGCCGTCTACCGTAACGTTGCCGGACAGGGAAGAAGTACCGCTGGCGGCCAGGTCGCTAGCCAGGGTTGCCGTGCCGGTATTGGCGTTGAGGGCAGCATTGGCTAAAGCAACTTTGCCGGCGATGGTGGTCTTGCCGTTGGTGGTTACCGTACTATCCTCGGCAGTTACGGCGGCCTTCACGTTTAAGGCGTGGTCTGCGGTTACGGCTGCGGTACCAATGGTGAGGCTGCTGCCACCTTCAACCGTGACATTTGCTGCATCAGCATTGGTCGTAATGGCTTCGTCTGCTTTGCTGCCACCCAGCGTAACGCTTTGGCCGTTGGTTACCGTAAGCTTTTCTGCATTGCCCAATGCAAGGGTAGCTACATTGAAGCCGTGGGCAAGGGGAGTGGTATCTTGTTCCGTGGTGGTGTCTGCGCCAACAAGGACATTTTTGTCACCAGCGTCTAAGGTAATGGCATCCAGGACGGACGTGGCGCTGACTTTGCTAATTTGGTTGGTATCCAGGGTATTATTAGGAACACCGGTGGTGTCCACCAAATCACCGGTCATGAGCAGCTGGGTCTGTGAAGTGAAGCTGTTGTCGGTATCTGCATTATAGGTGGCCTTGCTCAAGGCGTCTTGGATATTGGTCAGATAGGCATAGCTGTAATTATCACTTAGGGACAGGGTGCCTGCTTCCAAGAGAATGTGGTTATCTGCATATATCGTATCCTTTAGACTGTTATCCGTGGTGATTTCCGAAGCGTTGGTATCCGCATTGGTGAAAATCTGATCGGCTTTTGTCGCCAGGACGGCAGTGTCAAGCAAATCCAAGTGGCTGCCCGTTGTAATGACGCTGTCCAGGTTATCGGCCTGAAGGGTACCGCTGGACAAATGGAGCCAGCTGCCGCCGGTAACCGAGGTCTTATCCTGGGTGAGCGTCAGGTTGCTGCCGCCTACATAGGCTTCCCCTTCGTTGTCTACGGTTAATTTCCCGCCTAAGGTCAGGTCGTTGGCCTCCAGCCGGCTGCCGGAAACGGAAAGGTCACCTGTAACTTTTGTGGTACCGCTGGTGATAAGTCTGCCGTTGGTTACTTCTGCATTGCCGCCTACGGTGAGGCCTTTTGCGGTAACGCCTGGCAATTGAGCTTCCGGAATCTCAGTGCTGTCATCCGCTTCACTGGCTTCGCCTGTGATAGAAAGATTTCCGGTAATGGCCAGGCTGTTTGTGGTTTTAAAAATAGAGGCAGAGTTTATTGCCGCATTGCCGCCTACCGTCAGGTCAGCAAAGCGTACGTAGCCATCACTGCCGGTTACGGTCAGGTCTTTGTCAATGGATGCCGTACCGGAAGCGGTAACGTCACTATTGGTGATTGTGGCAGAGCCGCCAATGCTCAGGTCCTTGAAGTTTGCTTTGCCTGTATTGTCATCTTTGCTGGTTTCAGATGCTCCCAGAAGCACATTCTCGATTGTGAAATCACCGGATACTTTGGTGGAATTGTTAGAAGAAAAATCAGCGTCAGCGCTTAGAGAGAAGTTGCCGCCTACAGTCAGGGTACTGTCTCCGTCAAGCCCAACGGTAGTTTCTTGCACATCAGGGGAGCCCAATCCTACTGCGGTAAAATCGCCTGTAACATTTACGGTGCCAGTCGATCCAAAATCTGCCCCGCTATTAAGCGTGAGATTGCCGCCGACAGAAAGTTTGCTTGTTTCTTCCAAATCGATATACGGTCGATTGTTTGACTCATTGTTAGAACCGGAAGCAGTGAGATCACCGGAAACATTGACCGTGCCGCGGCCGGAAAGATCGCCGCCATTCATGGTAATGCTTTTGGCATTGACGGTACTTGGCGTATCTACATATAAAGAACCACTAAATCCTTGTTTAATCAGGTCAAAGGTGGCCGTGCCCTTGTCCGTAGTTTCGTCTACACCGTTGGCTTTGAGCTTATTGGCCAAATTGTCTATGGTGAGGTTGTTGAGGTTTACCGTACCCTTATTGACTTGCAGCGAAGAAGCCAGATTGAGATCTTTTGTCAGATTTACCGTACCACCTTCAGAAAAATCGGCATCCTCGCTTTCGCCATTTTCCTGTGTGCCGGAAACGAGCGGTTCGCCAACGATAAATTCTCCATGGTAGTTATTCAAACTGCTGTTAATCGTTAAGGTGCCGGTACCATTTTTGATAATCGTAGGTGCATTCAGATTTAAATTACTAGCTGCTTTGCGAATCCCTGAAATGATAGTATCTGCATTCGCATCGGTAGCATTGGCTTCCCCGATGGTCAAGGTAGTATCCTTGGCCACATTGAAGGTTACCGTTGAAGAGGGAGCAAGATACATGAAGCCGCCACCAGAGGTGGTAATATAGTCACCCATATCATGGAACGACGAATAACCGTCTGCAGCTTGAATTGTATTGCCTGTATATGCTGCATCCTTCGTTACATTGAAAACGACATTGGAAGTTACAGCAAGGGCACCACCAACTGTGACGGTTTTGCTATTGTTAATTAATTTGTTGTTTTGGAATAAGGCATCGTTAAAGGTGACACCTGCACCATTTACGAAAAGGGCACCGCCCATGGCACTGCCTGAAGTGTTATCTTTAGAAGTGATTTCTACAGTGTTATTGCTGATGTTGACCGAATCATCAGCTTTGGTAAATTCAACTGCATCTGTCTCAGTTACACCTACATAAAGAATCCCCTGTGTTGTAGCGCTATCAGTGGATAATTTGTTCCCAGATACGTCGGAATAAACAGATCCAGCACTGGCAGTTTCAGAAGTATCAATTGATTTGCCAGTAATTGCAATAGAATCTGCTGCGAGGGCAATTCCACCTCCCATAAAATCAAGGGATCCGGCTACTAGAATGCTAGCCAATACTCGCTTTGTTAATTCTTTCCCACTTTTTTGCATAACAGAACTCCTTCCCTATATTTTTTGCTTAGCCTTTATGAAACCCCTTTCAGTCTGGATATACGGCGTCTAGCAATCTGTATTTCCAAACAACCCCATACAGCAGATGCTGATACGAATACTACTAGCTTGGCTGTGCTAACCGTAAAAAACAGAAAACATAACGATTAGAGGATTTCATAATATATGCAAAAGCAATACAAATCACTGTTATTATAATACGCTTAATAATGATGGACAATATGAAATTTACATATTTCCTAAACAAATAGAAAAATATTATAGCTAAATGATGAAATATATAAATATCGTAAAATATAATACAAAAAGAGTAGGCAAAATGCAGGGTGTAAAGAATTGCACAGGTGAAGTTATCTAGAGAAGCGACATTTTGAAAAATCGAAATTAGAAAAACAGATCTGTATGCGAATTTAATTAGACAGAAAGTTGGGAAGGTGGATACATTGGAATTCCTGGAAGGGGGAGGCGCTCAGCATGGTTGGACCCATCCGCCTTCAATTATAAACTCTTTCCGTCCCGCCGTATGGCGGGACAGCTTCCTCACGTTTGAGGAAGCTAAATAAGGAGAAAGCACCTTCCCGCAGTTCCGTACCCCCTCTGCGCCTCTAATAGCCTTGGAATAGGCGCATCTCCCCCATTTCAGCCGTTTACACGGCGAAATGGAGAAGACGAGTGTTGCTGCGGGCAGGCAGCGGCCGGTTGCCGCAAAACTTGGATGAAAAAAATAAATACCTGGGTGAACTTCTATCGTCGCCTTGCGGCGACACTTCCTTCACGTTTGAAGGAAGTGTTCATAGCAATTTACTGGTCATCTTTATATCAGCACTATATATTAGATTTTACTTGACCAGTGGCGGCTTGGAAGCCTACCACAGTGGTTCGCAGCTAGCCAATCAGCTACGCCCAATTTGGGCTTGCTTCTTGGGCTGCTATCACATGGCTCGCATTAACCAAGAGTCTTTTGATAAACTGTAGACTCTTGGATGCGAGCGCAAAGCGTTGCTGGTAGGTGTCAGCCCGTAGGAATGACGAAGGAAGTTCTTCCCCCATTGCCGCGGTGCGGCATTTCCCCTTCAGGGAAAGTCTGTCCCCGCTGGGGCTAGTGCGGCGAGGATGGTAGCTCAACGAGGTCAAAGTTTCCAACGTAATTACTTTTTGCTGGAGAAAACTCTGTACCTGATTTTTGGTCGACGTTCTCAACGGGTGTTATGCAGGCATCCTACTTTTGAACCCCATCCGCCGGCAGGTTTGCCGGCACCTTCCCCTTCTCCTGTTCGCATAGCGAACAGGTAAGTGGAAGGCAGGCGGCCGGGAGGCCGCAATACTTGGGTGGAAAAGATAATACCTGGGTAAACTTCTATCGGCACCTACCGGTGCCACTTCCTACACTCTTGCAGGAAGCGTTCTATAACCACTACTGGTCAATTGTTAATCGTTACGATAGCATCACCACTACATGAGCTATTAAAAACACCTACAGCATTGGTCAGCACTATCCATGCCCTCCCCGCCATACAGGAAGGGGAGGGACGGCCAATCCAAGAATCCAAGGGCCGGGGTGGGGAAGGGACATTTTGCGGCGCTGGCGCCGCTATATATTCCATCTTGATTCCTCAACAGCTTGAAGTCCCCCGGCTTCAAGCTATTGGAAGTGTACCATAGGCCAGGGTGGGGAAGGCTCATTCTGCGGCCAAGGGCCGCTAATTCAGGGCATAAAAATATAATGCCTTGATTAAACTTCTATCGTCGCCTTACGGCGACACTTCCTACACTCTTGCAGGAAGCATTCTATCATCACTACTTGTCAATTGTTAATCGTTACTATTGCATTACCACTACATTAACTGTTAAAACACCTACAGCACCGGCCAGCACTATCCATGCCCTCCCCGCCTAACAGGAAGGGGAGGGACGGGCCGCACCAAGAATCCATGGGCCCGGGGTGGGGAAGGCCACCTTCTGCGGCGCTGGCGCCGCTATATATTCTAAAAAACACATCCACAGTTTTGCAAAAACTGTAGGAATTTCTCCTCTTCACAAAGCTCCTCTTGGTGTTTCGCCATATTCTTTCTTATACGCTCTATAAAAGTTGCTGGGGTCGTTATAGCCTGACAGTTGGGCGATTTCTTCTACGGGCAGCTGGGTTTGGGTCAGGAGGAGTTTGGCTCTGGTCAGGCGGATATGCAAAAGCTGTTGGGAGAAGGTTTGGCCGGTGTTTTGTTTGATGAGTCGGGACATGGATGCGGGGTGGAAGCCGAATTGTTTGCCCAGGGTTTCCAAGGTGACGGTATCCCAATGGGTTTCCATATAGGCGAGGATTTGGTCTGTAAGGGAGGTGGGGGTATCCTGGTGCTGCTGGTGGTAGGCTCTGGCGATGTAAAAGGTCAGGGACAGGGCCAGGGATTGGAGGATCTGCTGGGTATCGGGTTTGGGGTTTACGTATTCCAGGATCATGAGGTTCAGCAGCTGCCAGACGGGGGAATCTGGGGGCAGGGGGAAGTGAAGGCAGCCGTCGGCATAGCGGTTGAGTTTGGGTTCCAGGAAGAAGTGGAACAGGGCGGGGTCGGCGGCCAGCTGGGACAGGTAGTAGCGATAGAAGGCGGTGGTTTTGATGAGGACGCCGACGATGAGGCAGTTTTCGGGGCTATTTTTGCGCAGGGCGTAGCCGGAGTAGGGCTGGCCCAGGTAGCAGTCGCCTTCTTCCATAAGGACCTGGTGCTGGGACTGGGCGGACAGGGCGATGTAGCTGCCGGTGTAGGCAAAGTTGAAGAAGAAGAAGTCTTGGCGGTGGAAGCGTTCGTGGATGTGGTTTCCTTTGAAGGCGCAGACCATGCAGTCTTCGTCGGGTTCGCCCAGCCACTGGGAGATGTATTCTACCCGGGTGCCGCTGGGGTCGGGGCGAAAGTTCCAATGGAGATGGGGGAACTGGGCGGCCAATTGGTCCAGGGCCTGGGTAAGGTTTTGTTTTGGTTCCATGGTGTACCCTCCGATGTTAAGATTTACCATATAAAATGTTAACATGGGCGACTGTTTTTGGCAATGGATAGGGGTAGAATAGGAATTGCAAACGGGGAAACCCAAAGGAAATCAAGAGTCAACAGCAAAACTGATTAGCTTAAAAGGAGTGGATACCATGTATCAATTTAGTTTTTATATACCGGCGAAAGTTCTGTTTGGACCGGGGCAATTGCAGTATTTACATGAGGAAGTGCTGCCGGGGAAAAAGGCGTTAATCTGCACCAGCAACGGCACCAGCGTGAAAAAGTACGGTTATCTGGCTGCTTTGGAAAAGGAATTGGATCAGGCTGGGGTAGCTTATGAAGTATTCGACCAGATTCGTCCCAATCCTACCAGTGACAATGTGATGGACGGGGCTGCCCTGGGAAAAAAGAGCGGCTGCGACTTTACTATTGCGTTGGGCGGTGGTTCTGTCATGGACTGCACCAAGTGCATTGCTCTCATGATGACCAATGACGGGGACATCTGGGACTACAGCATTTCTGCCAAGGGCGGCAAGAAGCAGCCGGCCAAGAAGGCTGCTCCTATTGTGGCCATTACCACCAGTGCTGGTACGGGTTCTGAAGTGGATATGGCGTCCGTTATCACCAATGAAAAGTACCAGGAAAAGACAGGGATTTTCTTCCAATCCATGTTCCCGACCCTGTCCGTGGTGGATGCCAACCTGATGCTCAGCGTACCGCCTAAATTCACGGCTTACCAGGGCATGGATGCGTTCTTCCATGCGGCAGAAAGTGTCATCAACAAGAACGAGCATCCCATGGGCGAAATGTTTGCCCTGAAGGCCATTGAACTGGTGGCCAAGTATCTGCCGGTGGCCTACAAGGACGGCAGCAACCAGGAAGCCCGGGCCTATGTGGCTCTGGCCAATACGCTGGCTGGGTACTACATGCTGTGCACCTCTGAACATACTATGGAACACGTGATGGGGAGCTTCCACGACAATTTGGTCCATGGGGCCGGCCTGATTATGCTGTCTCATGCGTACTATGATTTCTTTGCCAGCCGGAAGGCCTGCGAGGAACCCATGATGAAGATGGCTAAGGCTATGGGGGTGGAGAATCCCACTTCTGGCAAGGACTTTATCGACGCTTTGGACAAGCTGATTGCCAGCGTGGGCTGTGCGGACCTGCGCATGAGCGATGCGGGCATTACCAAGGAAGAACTGAAGAATTATCCGCAAAAGGTCCATGAGGTCATTGGCGGGGATATCTGTGCAGATCCGCTGCCTCTTAGCGATGCAGATTACCTGGCGATTTTCGAAGAATCCTACCGCTGAGGCGCTGCTATGGAACGCTCGATGACGGAATACGAAAAGCTCCAGGCAGGGCTGCCCTACAATGTGAATGATCCGGAAGTGAACCAGCATAAGCTGGATGCTGCCCGGGGCTGTGCCAAGCTGGAAGCGGTTGACGTCCAGGATTTGGCCGGGAAGGACAAGGCCATCCGGGAGCTGCTGGGGAGCGTAGGGAATAACCCCAATATACTCCCTGGGTTCAAATGCGACAACGGGCAGAACATCCACGTGGGGGACGAGTTTTTGGCCAACTACAACGTGGTGATTCTGGACGTGGCGCCGGTGACCATGGGCAATGACGTGTGGATTGGGCCCAACACCCTGATTACCACGGTGAACCACCCCCTGGATGCGGCCGGACGGCGGAAGCATCTGGGCATCGCCAAGCCGGTGGTCATCGGCAATGATGTGTGGATCGGCGGCAGCGTGACCATTCTGCCGGGCGTGCATATCGGCAATAACGTGGTGGCTGCTGGTGCAGTGGTGACCCATGATGTGGCGGATAACACGCTGGTAGGGGGTGTGCCGGCGAAGGTGTTGAAGAAATTGGCGGAAGACGCCGGTGCTTTTTGATATACGTTTGCTGTGCCTTCCGGGGTCCGTATTGGTCCGTAAGGTAGTTTCAGATATAGTTCGAATATAGAAAAGAAGGGCATCCTGCTTAAAAAATTTGGGCAGGATGCCTTTTTTTGGGGTGTGGTGCGGGAGTAAAATGGGTGCAGGTGGGTATTTGTTCGCGATGTTTGCCTTTCCGTTCTCTTTGGGGTATATTTTCAAAAACGCGACGGAGCGCTGACTGTTTTTGAAAACATCCCCCGCAGAAACGGTGTACCACAAGCTGTAATCAGCCCCGTGGGTCAAGCTTGGCTGGAGGTACTTTGGGTGCGTTTGCGCTGCCCCTCTATCGTGTCCTTACTTTGGGCATGGGCCTCTGAAGTGCAGAAACCTTACAAAAAGCGGGACCCGCAAGGGCCTATCAGGACGACGATGAAGACTCCAGGACACTGCGGAGTGGCAGTTACGTTGCTCAAGTTTGGGAGGTATGTATGCACCCCTCCGGGGCGGTGGGGCGTAAGGCACCTTCCGCCACCCCGCTTTCCAATGGGTTGTAGAGGTCCCGTTGAACTTGCGAGGAAAGCGGGGTGACGTCTTCCTCGTTGGTGATTCGCTGCGCTCATCACGGGGTTTCATCCATGAAAATGGGTGAAACCAGCAACGAGGCAGGCCGGCTAGGTCCCGGAAAAGGCATAGCGTTGCTGGCTGGGGTTAGTGCAGAGAAAATATAAACTTCTATCGTCACCTTGCGGTGACACTTCCTTCACGCTTAAAGGAAGCGTTCTTTGGCCACAACTGGCCGTGTGCTTGCAGGGGGTAGTGTGGTAATTTTGAAAGTTCAATTGTCCTCCGGACCACTTGGTGGGCCCATTCGCCTTCCTGGCGTCAGGCACCTTCCCGCAGTTGGACTGTTGTTGCTGCGGGAAGGCGGGCGGCCAGAAGGCCGCAATACCTAGGTGGAAAAGATAATATTAAAAATATAATTTTATTGATATCTATCTATGCTAAAACTCTCTTCGTCACCTTCCGGTGACACCTCTCCCACACTTGGTCGAGGTAATCAATACGGCACCACCGCATTTCTAAAGTTACTTCTATTTGAGAACAATGTGGGGGTATATAAGTAGAATAAAGTATATTATAATTGCGAATTCTCTCTAGAAGTTGACCTCGCACGCATGGGAGTCGTATCCACCGTTCAAGGCTTTAGCCGCAGAAAGGTGGTATATACGACCCCTGTGATAGCGGCCTGCAAAGCGAACCCACAGCGTGAAGCTGCGCAGCGAGCCGCGAACCACTCGGGCGCAGGTGGCACTCGCCCTTCCCGTCGCACGGAGTGCGACACCCTCCCCATAGTGGTTCGCATTGTACCAATCAGCTGCGCTCTTCGAGCTTGCTTCTTGGAATGCTATCACAGAGGTCGCATTAGCCGGTCTTCCATTGATACATTGGTATGGACGACCGGATGCGACTCCCAAATGTTGAGGGTTATTAGACGGAGAGTGCTCCTCTATCGGCGCTTTGCGCCACTTTCCCCTTCAGGGAAAGCTTGTCCCCGCTGGGGCTAATGCAGTGAGGATGGTATCTCAACTAGGTCAAAGTTTCCAATGTAATTACTTTTTGCTGGAGAAAACTCTGTAGCCGGATTTTTGGTCGACGTTCTCAACGGGTGTAGTGCAGGCATCCCACTTTTGAACTCCATCCGCCGGCAAGTTTGCCGGCACCTTCCACTTACCTGTTCGCATAGCGAACAGGTAAGTGGAAGGCAGGCGGCCGGGAGGCCGCAAAGGCGAGGATAAACTTCCTCAGTCATCCCTACGGGCTGACAGCCCCTCCACGCTTGGATGGGCCATTCATGACCCCCACTGGTCTATTGTTTATTGCTTTTGTTGTGTCACCACTACTGCAGCTATCAACACGCTCATAGTCGTGGTCAGCACTACCCCATGCCCTCCCCGCCTATGTGGAAGGGGAGGGCCGGCCAATCCAAGAATCCAAGGGCCGGGGTGGGGAAGGAACCTTCTGCGGCCATGGGCCGCCATATATTAAAAAAAACACCTCCACAGTTTGCAAAAACTGTGGGACGTCTACCCGACTGAACAGTAGAAAGTTTCTTACCTGACGCTCTGTAATGAGGGGATAGCCGAACAATATCGCTGCTCAATGTAGATTTGGAAGGGGAGGGACGGGCCATACCAGGAATCCATGGGCCCGGGGTGGGGAAGGCCACCTTCTGCGGCGCTGGCGCCGCTATATATTAAAAAATACCCCCACACCTTTCCTTCAATCCTATCTTGTACTTGGCTTGAATGCAGTGTAAAATATATGGTAACAAGGGAGCGTGCTGTAAGGTACGTAGGTCTACTATATATGTGAGGTGTGGTATTATGGGTTTCTTTTGCCGGGAAAAGACGTTGTATCATTCCATTGGGACGCGGCCTGAGTGGGAGGCGGCGAAGGTGCTTCTCTCGCAGGCGGGGATTGAGTTTTCGGCTTGTTCTATGCCCAGTGAGGCGCCGATTTGTGGCTGTGGGGCAAAGTTGGACATCCGGGATTTTGGGCCCAATGGAAAGGTTGACCGGGAGGCGTATTATATCGATGTGCCGGAGACGTTATGGGAAGCGGGGCGCCGGATTCTGCGCAGTGCCAATATTGTGACGGTGGAGCCGGGGGACGATCTGGTGAAGTGATGGTGGGCTGTGAATATGCTTGAAATGGTGAATCAGCAGCCTTGCAAAGCCGGAGAACAACCTGGTGAAGTGAATCAGGGCCAAAAGTGGCTCTTACGCTTGGAAAATATTTATCAGAATCATTGCAATATTATAATTGCTATGCTATAATTTATCCTAAAGAATAAAGTTTCTTGTTTGGCCATTCTGGGAGCTCCTTTCCAATGCTTTCACATTAATGAGGGGCAGGTGACAGGAATGGATTTATCGTACGAGGAAAAGAAATTTGCGCTGCTGGCGAAAATCCGCAGTGCCAAGACTCCGGAGGAGATGACGCAGCTGTATATGCAGCTGGACGAACTCGTCTCTGGAGCTGTGGAACAGGAAAAGAAGGCTGCTGAAGGCAAGTCTTAGGCGGTGGGCCCCGCCTGGGCCGCCAGGCAGCAGGTCCCTGACCGGACTCTCACCCCGGTCGGGGGCTTTTTTTGTGTTCTTTTGGGGCCTAAGGCTGTTTCTTTTTTACGGGTTTTATTTTATAATAGAGAGTGGCGAAAATTTGTTTGTTCTCAACGGGTTTTTGGGAAGTTCGGGAAAGTTTGGCGAGGGTCCCAAAAGCTGCGGTGCTGGAGAGAAAGGATGGGGCGGCCATGACCGGTCCTATGGATAAATCAAAACAAGAGACGTTTCTGCGGCTGAAGGAGCAGTACCAGTCGGAGCCGATTAAGCCCCGGAAGGTGCCGGAACCGGAGGTATTGCCGGAACAGCTGCAGAAGCTGCGGGCCTTGGGCGCGGCTTGCAATGCGCAGAAGGAGTATATGTCCTGGGAAGAGATTTTTGTGCGGCAGGGCAAGCTGGTGGAGGACTATGAGGACGATTACACTTATGATCTGCCGGTGCTCCATTATTTTCCTACGTACCAGTCTCTGCGGGACAGGGAGCTGCGGGGGTATTTTGGCTGGCGGACCCGGCTGCGGCATCATGCGGCGGAGCGTACGTCGCTGACCTATGCGTATATTTATATTTACGAGCTAATCAATCAGATTGGGGTGAAGTCCCCGGAGGAGGGCTTCCAGAAGCTATTGGAATTCCAGGACGAGTACGGGAGCCTGGATTCCCGGATTTTGGCCAATATGAATACCTGGCTCCGGGACTATGTGCTGTATTACCAGCTGGACCCCAAGCTGCTGCCGGACACGCACAGCGGGCAGATGGACCAGGCGTATCTGACGCTGGTAAACTGGCAGCAGGCATCTGACCAGGAGTTGTTCCAGGCGCTGGGCACGTTTTCTACCTACCGGATGGACCGTTCCAAGCTCTATAAGGAGGATACGGACCGGTACGTGCGGCTGATGGCGGGGTGCTGCCGGAAGCTTCAGGAGTATTATCTGTCCCACCGGAAAAAGTCCTTCCAGGAGGAGTTCCTGGGGGTGGAGGACTACGAGTGGATTTCTCTTTTTTCCTCGGCGGTGTTCTTTAAGAGGCAGGATACCCGGACGTATGCGGTGCAGCTAACGCCGGTGTGTACCTATAGCAATAAGGAAGGTATCTGGACGGTGCAGCGGCTGCGGTATGAAACGGCCAAGCACCGGAAGCTGGGAAAGCTGGTAAAGACCATTGAAGGGGAGCTTCGCACGCTGCTGGGGTACCAGGAATTATTGCAGCCCTATCACTACAAGTGGCTGACCAAGCTGGTCACGGGGGTGTTTGAGGACTGGCAGGCGGAGGAGGACCGGAAGAAGCGGGCCCAGGTGAATCTGGACGCAGCGGTGCTGGACAAGATCCGGCAGGAGGCGGCCATTACCCGGGAGCGGCTGATTACGGAGGCCGACCTGGGGGAAGAGGAGCCGGAGGTGCCGGAGGAAGAACCGGTGCTGCCGCTGCCTGGCGGTGCGGCTGCGGGCGAAGACTTGTTTGCCTCGGGGCAGGACGTTAAACCGGCGCCTAAGGCTGCGCAGCAGTTGGTGCAAAAACCCCAGGCTTCAGCGCAAGCTCAGGGGCTGCCCTGGAACCTAACGGAAGCTGAGCTCCATTACCTGAAGGATATTCTGGAGGGCAAGCCCACGGGCTGGGTACAGGAGCAGGGGCTGATGGCGGACCTTTTGGTGGACGGCATCAACGCCAAGGCGCTGGACGTGCTAGGAGACAATGTGCTGGAGGGGGATCCTCCGGAACTTGTGGAAGATTATCTGGCGGACGTGCGGCAGGCGGTGGAAGGTGCGCCAAAGGGCGTGGAAACTTCCCAGCAAGCGGCTGCTGGGGCTGCGCCCTGGAACCTGACGGCGGACGAGCTGGAATATTTGCAGGATATATTAGAAGGAAAGCCTACGGGCTGGGTCCGGGAGCGGGGGCTGATGGCCTCGGTGCTCTTTGACGGCATCAACGACAAGCTCTTTGAGGAGTTTGGGGATACGGTGCTGGCTGGGGACCCGCCGGAAGTGCTGGAAGATTATATAGAGGAAGTCAGGGAAGGGCTGGCGGCAGTTTCTCCCCTGGAAAGGAATTAATCAATGAAGATACCAAAACGCATTGCCCGGACGCTGATTACGTCTCTCAAGGGGGGCGTAGTGCCCCGGATTGGTCTGCCGTACATTACGGTGGGCCGGAAAAGTGAAATTGAGGCCCTGCTCCACGATGTGGACGCCATTGCGGACGGGGGCGCTTCGTTCCGCTTTATTGTAGGGCGTTACGGCAGCGGCAAAAGTTTCCTGATGCAGACCATCCGGAACTATGTGATGGAAAAGAATTTTGTGGTGGTGGATGCGGACCTGTCTCCGGAACGGCGGCTCCAGGGCACCAATGGCCAGGGGCTGGCTACGTACCGGGAACTGGTGCGGAACATGGCCACCAAGACGAAGCCTGAGGGGGGCGCACTGAACCTGATTCTGGACCGGTGGCTGAGCCGGGTGCAGGCGGAGGTCATGGAAGAAAGTGGGCTGCCGGCTGCGGACCCGGGGATTCGGCCGCTGATGGAACGGAAGATTGCCCAGGTTATCGGGGCGCTGGACGAAATGGTCCACGGGTTTGACTTTGCCAAGATTTTGACCCTGTACTACCAGGCTTATGCGGAAGGGAATCAGGAGAAGAAGGCCAAGGTCACCAAGTGGTTCCGGGGCGAATACCATACCAAGACGGAAGCCAAGCAGGAAATGGGCGTTAACGTGATCATCAACGATGACGACTGGTACGAATACCTGAAGCTGTTTGCGTGCTTTTTGAAACAGGCGGGGTATGCGGGGCTGCTGGTGTGCATCGACGAGCTGGTGAACATCTACAAGGTGCCTCACGCCATTACCCGGCAGTACAACTACGAAAAGATTCTGACCATGTACAACGACACGCTCCAGGGGAAGGCCCACTATCTGGGCATCATCATGGGGGGCACGCCCCAGTGCATGGAGGATCCCCGGCGGGGGGTCTACAGCTACGAGGCCCTGCGGTCCCGGCTGGCGGAAGGCCATTTTGGGGGCACCCACAAGGACCTGATGGCGCCGGTGATTCCCCTGCTGCCGCTGACCAACGAGGAAATGCTGATCCTCATTGAAAAGCTGGCGGAGATTCACAGCAGTCTGTACGAATACCAGTCCCATATCAAGCCCAAGGATTTGGCCAAGTTTATTGAGATTGAGTTTGGCCGGATTGGGGCGGATTCCCATATTACGCCCCGGGAAGTGATTCGGGACTTTATCGAGGTGCTGGATATTCTGTACCAGCATCCGGAACTGACGGTAACGGAACTGCTGGGGTCCGACCAATTCCAGTACGCCAAGAACGACGTGCAGGAAGGGGACGCTCCGGCGGAGTTTGCGGAATTTACCGTGTAAGGAGAGAATATGAGTATATTTGACCGTTATGCACCGTTTGTCCAGGATTTCATCTACGACCATGGCTGGGAACAGCTGCGCCCCATTCAGGTGGCGGCCGGAGATGTAATCCTGAACACGGACGAGAATTTGCTGCTGACGGCGTCTACGGCTTCCGGCAAAACGGAAGCCGCCTTTTTTCCTATTTTGTCGCTGTTTGCCCAGGACCCGCCGGCGTCGGTAGGGTGTATTTACATTGGGCCGTTAAAGGCTCTCATCAACGACCAGTTCCAGCGGCTCCAGCCTCTGTGCGAGGAGGGCGGGATTCCGGTGTGGCACTGGCACGGTGATGTGTCCCAGTCCCACAAGGCTAAGCTGTTAAAAAAGCCGTCGGGGATTTTGCAGATTACCCCGGAATCCCTGGAGGCCATGCTGCTCCACAAGCATATGGCCATTCCCAAGCTGTTTGGGGACCTGCGGTTTGTGGTGATTGACGAGGTGCATTCCCTGCTCCGGGGAGACCGGGGCGGGCAGACGCTGTGCCTGATTGAGCGGCTGTCCCGGCTGGCGGGGGTGAATCCCCGGCGGATTGGGCTGTCGGCTACTCTGGGGGACCCGGAGATGGTGGGGAAATTCCTGTCGCTGGGCACCGGGCGCCGGACGCTGATTCCCACGGTGAAGGGGCCGGGCAGCAAGTGGCGGCTTTCCATGGAGCATTTCTACGTGAAGGACGCCCAGGCCGGGGAGGACAAGACGGATATTCAGGCGCTGCCGGTGCTGGAGGAGAAGACGGACGAGGCGCCGGTCCAGGCGGACCCGGGGCTGGGGTATATTTTTGAGCACACCCGGGGGAAGAAGTGCCTGGTGTTTGTGAATTCCCGGGAAGAATGTGAAGGGGTGACCACGTCCCTGCGCCAGTACTGCGAGCTGAACCATGAGCCGGACCGGTTTTTGATCCACCATGGGAATTTGTCGGCGTCCTACCGGGAAACGGCGGAGATGTTAATGAAGGAAGACGACAAGAATCTCACTACGGTGACCACCTCCACCCTGGAGCTGGGCATCGATATTGGGCGGCTGGAGCGGGCGTTCCAGATTGATGCGCCCTGGACGGTGTCGTCGTTTTTGCAGCGGATGGGCCGGACGGGACGGCGGGACCTGCCGCCGGAGATGTGGTTTGTAATCCGGGAGGACGAGCCGGAAATCCGGGCCATGCTGCCAGCCACCATTCCCTGGAAGCTGCTCCAGGCCATTGCGCTGGTGCAGTTGTATTTGGAAGAAAAGTGGGTGGAACCGCCCCGGCTGGACCGGCTGCCCTACAGTCTGCTGTACCATCAGACCATGAGCGTACTCCAGGCCAACGGGGAAATGTCTGCGGCCAGCCTGGCGGGAAAGGTGCTGACCCTGCCGTATTTTCACCGGATCAGCCAGGAGGACTACAAGGTGCTGCTGACCCATCTGCTGGATACGGACCATCTCCAGCGGACGGAGAAGGGCGGGCTGATTGTGGGGCTCACTGGGGAGCGGATTACCAGCTCCTTTAAGTTCTACGGGGTGTTCCAGGAGAACGAGGAGTACACCGTGCGCTGCGATTCCCAGGAGCTGGGGACCGTGGTGGCGCCGCCTCCGCCGGGGGAGAAGATCGCCATTGCTGGCCATGTGTGGCGGGTGCTGGAGGTGGACCGGAAACGGCACGTGATCTACTGCGAACTGGTAAAGGGGAAGGTGCCGGCGTACTTTGGCGAGTGCCCCGGGGACCTGCACACGAAGATTTTGGAACGGATGCGGGAGGTGCTGCGGGAAGACCGGCAGTACCCGTATCTCATGAAGAACGCTGTGGCCCGGCTGACCCAGGCCCGGTTCACCGCCGTCCAGTCGGGGGCGGTGAAGCAGCCCCTGATCCAGCTGGGGGGCAAGATGTGGTGCCTGCTGCCCTGGCTGGGGACGTACGGGTTCCTGGCCATGGAACGGTTCCTCAACCTGAAGGTGGGGCCGGAAGTGGGGCTGAAGAATCTGGATTCCTTCCGGCCGTACTTCATGCAGTTTACCATGGAAGCGGACGCCAAGACGTTTTTTCAGACCTGCTATCGGAAGATTGCCGAGGACATCGACCCTATGGAGCTGCTCTACGAACATGAAGTGCCGGAGTTTGACAAATATGATGAGTACGTGCCGGCGGAACTGACCAGGAAAGGGTTTGCGCTGGGGGTGCTGAATTTGGAAGATGTGAAGAGAAGAGTGAAGGAGTGGGAAGAGGAGGGGTATTGAGCAACGGGGCCGAATTTGCCTGTGGCAAATTTGGCTACTGAAACTCTGCTGTTCGTTTTCCCTTTTTGCTGGCATTTTGGATTGGGTGGGCGTGATGCGTTACTTAAATGGGTGCAGGCCCATTCGGGGACTGGGATGGTGTTAGCAATGTTGGCCTTTCCGTTCTCTTTGGGGTATATTTTCAAAAACGCGACGGAGCGCTGACTGTTTTTGAAAACATAGCCCGCAGAAACGGTGTACCACAAGCTGTAATCAGGCTAGTACTGGCAAATTTGTTGTAGCTACCCTAGTGCGTCTGCGCTGCCACTCTATTGTGTCCTTACTTTGGGCATGGGCCTCCCAAGTACCGACACCTTACCAAAATCGGGACCCGCAAGGGCCTATCAGGACGACGATGAAGACTCCAGGACACTGCGGAGTGGCAGTTATGTTGCTCAAGTTTGGGAGGTATGTATGCACCCCTCCGGGGCGGTGGGGCGTAAGGCACCTTCCGCCACCGAGCGTTCCAATAGGCTGTAGAGGTCCCGCCAGACTGCGAGGAACGCACAGTGACGACTTCCTCGTTGGTGATTGTTGGAAAAATGGGGCAATCACAGTCGAAGGCATTTTTAATCAAAAGGCCTTCGACTGGCGACGAGGAAGACACTTACTACCACCATAGTTCGTTGCTTGCAATAGGCTCGTGCAAGAAATTTGGTAGTGCTGACCCCATCCGAGGCGCTGCGCGCCCCACCTTCCCCGCTTGGACTGCTGTTGTGCGGAGAAGGCAGGCGGCCGATGGCCGCTAATCGTGGGTGAACTTCCTCTGCCGACTACGTCGGTATCTCCTTAGTGGTTCGCAGCTAGCTGTTCATCTTCGCTCGTAGAGCTCGATTCACAGGCTGCTATCACATGGCTCACATTAGCCAAGAGCCTATAATGCTCTTGGATGTGAACGCAACGCTTGAAGGAGACTTTCGTAACCACCACGGTTCAACTTCATATCGGCACCATATTTTAGATTTTACTTGACCAGTAACGGCTTGGAAGCCTACCACAGTGGTTCGCAGCTAGCCAATCAGCTACGCCCAATTTGGGCTTGCTTCTTGGGCTGCTTTCACATGGCTCGCATTAACCAAGAGTCTTTTGATAAACTGTAGACTCTTGGATGCGAGCGCAAAGCGTGTGGTAGGTGTCAGCCATTACCTTCCACATTTATGGGGAAGGGGAACCGCCCGTAGGGTGGTGGAAAGGGGGCTGACGAAGGAAGTTTTTCCCCATTGCCGCGTTGCGGCATTTCCCCAAGGGGAAAGTTTGTCCCCTTTTGGGGCTAGTTCAGACCGTTAGGTAGCTCAACTACAGAAAATTTGCCAATAGGCAAATTTTAGCTGTAGAAAACTCTGTACCGGATTTTTGATCGTGCGGTCAGCGGGGTATAGTGCAGGCATTCTACTTTTGAACTCCATCCGCCGGTGATTCCACCGGCACCTTCCTCTTCTCCTGTTCGCATAGCGAACAGGTAAGTGGAAGGCAGGCGGCCGGGAGGCCGCGAATAATCGGATAAACTTCTATCGTCGCCTCACGGCGACACTTCCTGAGCGGTTCGCTGCTAGCCAGTCATTTTCGCCTTTCAGGCTCAATTCCTGGGCAGCTATCACATGGCTCGCGTATACCAAACAGCTTTTGGAATACTTGTAGCGCTGTTTGGACGCGAACGCAACGCTTTACGGTCGCATCCAAATGTCAATGCAGTTTCCCGATGACATTTGGAATATGCGACCTATGTGATAGCCGTCCGTGAGCCGAACCCGTAGGGTGAAGGAGAACGGAGCACGGCGAACCACTCAGGAAGCGTTCTATATCGCTGCTGGTCAATTGTTAATCGTTACGATAGCTTTACTACTACATTCACTATTAAAAACACCTACAGCACAGGCCAGTACTACCCATGCCCTCCCCGCCATTCAGGAAGGGGAGGGACGGCCAATCCAAGGGCCGGGGTGGGGAAGGTCTCATTCTGCGGCCAAGGGCCGCCATATATTCCATCTTGATTCCTCAACAGCTTGAAGCCACCTAAATTCCAGGCTTCAAGCTGTTGTACGTTCTCTGTTTTACATCCTCCAATCCCTGTTGACCGCACCAACGCCATACACGATGCGCAAAAAAGAGCTGACGCCCTTACAAAGCGGGGCTGCAGCTCTAATCCTATGCTTTTTTGCTTCTTTTAAATCTTTTGGGTGCAGGTTTCGATGGTGATTTCCATGACTCTATTAGGGAAGGTGAGTTTCTTTTTCATCAGGTCGAATTCGGGGCCTTCGCTCAAAAAGCGGGCGGTGCCTTCCACAATGAAGCCGGTGCCTTGGTAGTCTTTATAGCCGAGGACTTCTTTGGTGCCTGCGGCGAGTTTGACTTTGGGGTTGGCGTTGACGTTTTTCTCGGTTTGGCGGAAGCCGAAGGCGGGGACGAGGATTTTGCCGTCTTGGGTGATTTCCAAGTAGGAATTCCAGGTGTTGACCAAATGGGGTTCGGGGGTAGCGCCCCAGGACAGGATGGTGACGACGCCTTCGTGTTTCAGTACTTCGCGGAATTTTTCGTTGATCATTTGTAGGCTCCTTTAGGGTTAATTGTTAATCGTGGATACGTTCTATCTGCAATTATAATAATCAATTTACTGCTCGCTGTCAAGGAAAAATAATAAAAGATAAATATTATCCATAATAGAATTGACGGGGGAGGGGTATCTGGGTTAAGATAGAGAAAATTCCAGGGAATGAGGAGAAGCAACATGAAATATTCTGTGGGTGTGGAGTATGCGCTCCATTGTTTGTTATATATGGTGGATTTGCCGGCGGGGCAGGCGGTGGGTATCAAGGATCTGGCGCTGTACCAGGGGGTCTCGGAGACGTATTTGTCCAAGGTGTTTACGCGGCTGCGGAAGGCGGGGCTGATCCAGGCGGCGCCGGGGGTAAAGGGCGGCTACAGGCTGCTGGCCAAGCCGGAGGAGATTACGTTCTGGGGGGTGGTGGAGGCCATTGAAGGGGCCGAGCCGCTGTTCCAATGTCAGGAGATCCGGCAGCGGGAGCTGCTGCTGGACCAGGAGCATTTGCCAGATGCGTACACGAAATGTCCTTGTCTTATCAATACGGTGATGCAGGAGGGGGAGAACCAGCTGCGGCAGTATCTTAACAGCAAGACGCTGGCCTGGCTGCACCAGCAGGTGGCTACGAAAATTCCGCAGGAGCACAAGCGGGCCATGGAAAACTGGTTTGCTGGGAAGCGGTAACTGTACAATTTTTGATTTTTCCGTGCTATTTCCTCTATATGTTGTTATAATATAGTTATCAGACAACAATTGTAGGTGTTTGAAGCACCTGTGGAGGAGGTATTGGTTATGGGCAAAAAAATTGTGGTAATCACGGGGAGTCCTCGAAAGAAGGGGAACACCATGGCGATGGCGGAGGCTTTCATCAAGGAGGCGGAGGCCAAGGGGCATGAGGTCTATCGTTTCGATGCGGCCAAGGCTAATTTGGGCGGCTGTCATGCCTGCGAGCAATGCTACCAGAATGGGAAGGCTTGTGCCTTTGATGATGATTTCAATACGCTGGCTCCAAAGATTCTGGAAGCGGATG
Organism: Acidaminococcus sp. AM05-11; assembly: GCF_003472805.1. Taxonomy (NCBI): domain Bacteria; kingdom Bacillati; phylum Bacillota; class Negativicutes; order Acidaminococcales; family Acidaminococcaceae; genus Acidaminococcus; species Acidaminococcus sp. AM05-11. Next base: position 23,860 of record NZ_QRMX01000024.1, read on the forward strand.
ATATTATTTTTGTGATGCCGGTGTACTGGTATTCCATTCCGGCCCAGATCAAGTGTGTGCTGGACAAGTTCTATTCTTTCTGCGTGGCGGGCAAGGATGTGGCCGGCAAGGGCTATGGGCTGATTGCTGCCTGCGAGGAAAACAGCATGGATGTGTTTGCTGGGATCCGGATTCCTCTGGCCAAGTCTGCTGACCTGTTGAAATGGCACAAGGTGGCTGAGGTGCTGGTGCCGGGGGTCTATCGTATCGGGGAAATTGATGATACGGATGGCTGCGAACGGGCTGCCAGAATGGCAGACGAACTGTAAACTGCAAAGTATATGCAGAAAAAAGGCTTGACGTTTGGCGGGGGTTCTCCTTTTGCGCAGGGGGCTCCCGCTTTTTCGGATAGCTTTATCAAAAAATAAACGTATAAATATAGAATTCCGATAATTCTTTCATCATTTTTTCATGTTTCTATGCTATAATTTATAATTATAAAGGAAACGGGTTGTTTCCATACCTTTTAGGAATGGGGTCCTAGGTATGTACTATAAAACTGCAGCTGTGGGCTGTCTGGTAATTGTGGGGCTGCTTTTTGCCTACCACCCAATCCGCAACGCCGTTTATCCGCCAAAAGGCGTATATCAGGGCGTGACGGCGGCCAGTACCGCATCAGATCTGATTTTTCGCAGAGCCAGTCAACTGGATCAGTCCAGGACGGTGGCCATCGAAAAGGTTTTGCATAAATATAATATGTCTTTGGAGAATATGCTGGTGGATGAGACCGGCCTGCTTCTGCTGGGCAAGGAAAATAAGGACAATACGTACCTGCTGGTGCAGATTACGCCCAACGGGGTCCACGGGCTGCCGGTAGCGGCTCTGGAAAAAGAAGGTAACCAGCGGGCTACGGGGCTCCAGGCTACGGAACAGGGGTTCTGGGTGGCGCTGGGGAGCCGGATTTTCCTGGTGGACAAGGCGGTGACCAAGAGTCATCTGATGGTGGAAGACTATAGCTATGACCGGATGCAGGGGAATCTGCTGGCGTACAAGAACAACAGTATTTTGTACGTGAACCGGAAAAGCGAGCTGGTTTCGTATCCCAGCAATACGGTGCTGCAGCTGCTGCCGTTGGACAGCCAGATTGCGGGCTGGGCCAACCAGGATTCTCATTTGTTCATCAGCCGGAAGAACAATACGTATGTGACGGACCTGGCGGGGGGCACCATCCGCAAGGCGTTCAATCATGATGTGCGGTGCATTGGGAATGTGCGGGACACCAGTCTGATGGTGCTGATTCCGCAGGAGCCGGGGCATCCGGCGTTCATCGATACCCGAGCGATTCAGGACAATTTTTTCCGGAACGATTCGGTGTATGAGTACGAGCCATTCTTATATAATGAGGAAACCGACGAGGTGGCACCGCTGCCGGATGGGCCCCGGTACCAGTCTTTGGACGACGAGATTTTGGACCAGGCGGTTTGGGACCTGATGGAAAAGCAGATTGACAATCTGTAAGAAGGTTTGGTAACTAAAAATATGCGTCAACATGCCCTGTTTGTCTATTTGACAAGCAGGGCTTTTTTGCGTAGAGTAAGGGAAGCGACCGAAGGTGGACTTCGGCTTCTTTTTTGTTTTAAAGGTTTACCGATTATATTTATATGGTTAACGAAGGAGGAATTGGTGTGCTGTACAGCGTGAAGATGCATTCCAGCCAGGGGGGAGTCCATGGTGTAGGGGGACGGCATATTTCCGGGGCGGAACGGATTGTCCCGGAGGGCAAGGTGGAGGAAAGTGTGGCGGCCATGCTGTTGCGGGCCCGGACCCACCAGCGGGGAGCGGCCAGCTTTATGCAGGTAAAGGTAGAGGAGGTGCCGGAGGAGAGCATCCAGTACTGCCCGGTGCTCCCGGTACACCAGATTACGACCCGGACCAAGGCGGAGGGCCGGCTGGCGGCTGGGGAGGAGCTGCGGCGGGCCGGGGTCAGCGCTCAGGCGGTGCAGGCGGGGCTCAAGCTGCTGGAGGGGCTCACGGACAGTATGCGGGGGGCCATGGTGGTGGACGCTCAATCGGGGGTGCGGCTGGACCAGCGGCAGGAACGGGGCGTACGGTGCAGCAATATGGATGCGACGGACACGGCGCTGTACGACCGGCATATGCACCAGCAGGGGCTGGGCGGCGACCATCCCCGGGAGGCGCTGGTGCTGGCGTCCAAGGTGGCCTACGGGCCGGGGACGGTGGCGGAACTGTGCTGGTCGGACGATCCCCAGTATGTAACGGGGTATGTGGGTTCCCGGCAGCGGGGGTACGTGCGGATCACGGTGCTGAAGGACCTGGGGGACCCGGTGGGGGGACGGATTTTCTTTGTGGCGACCGGCACGGATGTGGCGGCCTACGAGGAGTATATGCAGAATCAGACGGTACTGGTGAGGTGGCAGCATGAGGCTTAGGGAGCTTGGAACGGTACTGGAGGAAATTCGGCAGCGGGAGCAGTTCCGGCAGGTGCGGGACCTGCGCCTGGTAACGGCCACCCGGGGGCTGGACCGGCAGGGCAGGGAGTATCTGGTGTTTCATTCCAACGACTACCTGGGAATGACTCACGAGCCTTTGGTGCAGCGGGCGGCTCGGGAAGCGCTGGCCTGGGGCACGGGGTCCGGGGGTGCCCGGCTGACCTCGGGGGCACCCTTTGAGCTGTCGGAGCTGGAGGGGGCGCTGGCCAGTTTCAAGCACACGGAGGACGCAGTGATTTTTGGTACGGGCTACATGACCAATCTGGGGGTGCTGTACGGGCTGTGCGGCAGGGAAGATGTGATTTTCTCCGATGCCCTGAACCACGCCAGCATTATTGACGGGTGCCGGATTGTCCGGGCCCGGGTGGTGGTGTATCCCCACGGGGACCTGGAGGCGCTGGAGCGGCTGCTCCAGAAAACGGAGTGCCCAGGCCAGCGGTTTGTGGTAACGGACAGCGTGTTCTCCATGGACGGGGACGTGGCGGACCTGTCTGGGCTGCTAAGGCTGCGGGACAAGTACGGGGCCTGCCTGATTACCGACGACGCCCACGGGGTGGGGGTGATTGGGAAGACAGGCCGGGGGCTGGCGGAATACTGGGGCTGCCCCGGGGCGGATATCCAGGTAGGGACGCTGTCCAAAGCCCTGGGGGCAGAGGGCGGGTATGCTGCGGCGTCCCGGGAAATCTGCGACGCCCTGCGGAATTTGTCCCGGCCCTTCATTTTCTCTACGGCGTTGGGGCCGGCCACCGGGGCTGCAGCACTAAAGGCGCTGGAGCTGCTCCAGGCGGCGCCCAAGCGGTACGTGGGGCGCTTGCAGGAAAATGCCCGGTATATGCGGGAAAAGCTGGCAGCAGCGGGGCTGCCGGTGCTGCCAGGGGAGACGCCAATCTTGCCGGTGGTGCTGGGGGACGAAGGACGAACCCTGGCATTCGCCAAGGCGTGCCAGGAAGCGGGGCTGCTGCTGTCGGCCATTCGGCCGCCCACCGTGGCCCCGGGCAGCAGCCGGATTCGGCTGACCGTTACCGCCGCCCATAGCAGGGAGGAACTGGATTGGGCGGCGGAGGTGATGGGGAGGGAGTATATGCAAATTTGAGGGTGGTGCGGTCTGCGGACTTCCTGGTGCTGGTGCGGGGAATCCTCGCAGTGGTTCGCGGCTAGCCAGGCGGCGGCGCCCTACGGGCTTGCCTTCTGGGCCGCTATCACAGGGGTCGTATATTCCATTTCTCTACGGCCAAGGCCTTGAGAAATGGATACGACTCCCTTAGTCAGCCTGCGGTGATAGCTCCCCCAGCGGTTCGCCGTGTTCCAATCAGCTACGTCCTGACGGACTTGCTTCTTGGACGGCTATCGCATGGGCCTTATTGACCAAACATCCTTTGGGAAACTGTGAGGATGTTTGGATGCGGCCGCATAAAGTGAGGAGCCTTTAAGGGTTAGTGCGGTCTGCGGGGTGTGGGTGGAGCGGGCCCATCCGAGGCGCTGCGCGCCCCACCTTCCCTTGAACAAGCCCCATCTGCGCCTTTGCATTCTAATGCTAGGCGCATCTTCCCCATTTCAGCTGTTCCACAGCTGAAACGGAGAAGACGAGTGTGCGGAGAAGGCAGGCGGCCGGGGGCCGCAATACTGGAATATAAAAACAAGAAATATTTTAATCTTGATATTTACATTTTAATAAACTCTCTTCGTCACCTTCCGGCGACACTTCCCTCATTCTTGATGGAAGTCAACGGATATGTACTATTACGTTTATAAAATTACTTTTTACTTAGCACAACGTGGTAGTATATAAGAAGGATAAAGTATATTATTATTGCGAATTTACTTTAGCAACTGACCTCGCACGTTCACGGGGAGAGTGTTCCTTAACATTAACCTTGCTACAATCGAATCACCTGGTACTAAGGGGGTTACTTGATGTCAATGGATATGGAGAACACAACAAATACGGCTGCCAAGAAGATGCCCGGGGATTCTTGGGTCAGGGTTTTGTGCCGGACGGGGCTTTTGGCGGTGCTGATTACCATTAGCGGGAGTATCAAGCTGCCGGGGCTGGTGCCGGGAACAGGGTTTCAGCTATCGGCGCCGATTGCGGTAGCTATTTGTGGGGTATTTGGCTTCAAGCAGTACATTACTGCGGGGCTGGCGGCCTCTTTGGCTGGGTTTATGCTGGGTACGGCGAGTTTATTGGCAGTGGCCATCCAGTTGTCCTTTCGGCTGGGGGTCGGAGCAACTTGGTTATTACTCGGTTCCAGCCGGCTCTTTTATGTGATTTCCGGGCCCCTAGGCACCACCCTGGCCCGGGTGGTCATCTGGCTGCTGGTGGGCAAGGGGCTAAGCATTATGCTGGCCGCCGCTGCACCGGGGATGGTGTATACGGCGGGGACGGCGTGGTTCTTTGCCAAGGTGCTGCAGAGATGCAGGGGGTTAAACAGCAGTTTCTAAAAATCATACAAAACCATATAAACATGATTAT
>NZ_QRMX01000025.1:0-26516 GCF_003472805.1 Acidaminococcus sp. AM05-11
TTAACTATATGCCAGTCTACTTTATTCATAGCATACCAAAGCGGGGAAGGTGAAGAAGGCGAAGCCTCTACTGGGGCTCCCCTGATGGTGGCTGCTGTCACGGTGACCAACCATGAAAATAACGCCAACGTGGCCATTAACGGCACCCTGGATTCGCAAGGGGGCAGCGTGGGCGTCAGCGCAGTAGCTGAGAATACGTTAAGCTCAAAAGCCGAGTCCGAAGCACCGGACGAATCTGCCGGCAGCACGGCCGTTGACGTGGTAAGCCATAACAGCAAGGCCAACGTGGACGTACAGGGAACTGTCAAGGGCAATCAGAACGTGGATATTGCGGCGAAGAATACCCTGAAATCCAATAGCCACCAGGCCAACAACGCTGCCGGGGAAGCCAAAGAAAGAGAGAAAACCCAGCTGGAAAACAAGTATGGGGGTTATATAGAACAGCTGAAGGAAATCAAGGACTTTTCTCTCCAGGATGAGGTTGCCGGAAAAATCATTGACCTGTTCTCCAGTAAGGATGCCAAGAAAGAAAGCACCTCTCTGGCTGATACTATCGCTGACAACATTACGGCCGGGGCTGCGGTGGTCTACGCAGATGAAACCAATACGGCAGCCGTCAACTTAGGCAAGAGTTCTGTAACTGAAGCCAAACTTGGCAATCTTACGGCGAAAGCCGATGCGACCATAGAAGACACCAAGCTCACTGCAGCCGGCACGTCCAACACCTTTGGCAAAGACGAAACCACCGCGAAACCCAATGTGGCTTCGGTGGGCTTTGTCTACGACAAGCTGAACCAGTCGGCCCAGGTTACGGTGGAAGACGGTGGTGCAAAGCTTACCGCCGGCAAGGACCTGACCCTCCAAAGCAGCGCCGAAATGGAATATAACCGCATCAACCGGATGAAAGCGGACCTGGAAGACAGCCTTGCCAAGCTGAAATTTGCCCTGACAAAACTCCCGGCAACCCTTTCTGCGGAATCTACGGCCGTAAAGACTGCGGCAGACGAGCTGCAAAAGTCTTTAACGGCTTACCAAGCTGAGTTTGACAGTGCAGCAGCCAACGTCACTGCCGAAGGCATCAACGAAGAAAGCACCTGGCAGAAACTGGCCGACCTTTCCAGCTCTGCGGCGGACGTACTGGCTAAGTCTGCCGACCTGCTGACCGCAGTGAAGACGGCTGGCTCGGATGTGGCAGACGATGTGAAGGGCCTGTTTACCAGCGCCTCGGAAGCCGTCGACAGTGCTGCCGCCTTTAAGGAACCCACGAACTACGCCAACGTATCGGCTTCGGCCCAGTCCCTGGGGGACCAGGATACCCAGCGTACCCTGGCCGGCGCCATTACCCTGTCCAATATCGACTTTGCCAGCAGCGTCACCGTGGGCCAAAACGCAGTGCTTACGGCGGCTGACAACCTGAACCTGAAGGCTGTAGAAAAAATTGACGATGTAAATATCAATGGTAAACTCAATGCCTCTACGTCTGCTTCTGACACTGGAACTAGCGGCGGTGCAACAGGTACTGACCTGGGCAGCGCAGCAGCAGGTGCTGGTGCCGCCACGGGCACGGCTGCCAAGAAAACGGGAACCGGCGTGGGCGGCAGCTTCAATTACCAAAACTTTGATTCCAGCGCTTTGGTCAGGGTTGAGCAAGGGGCGGAACTCACGGGCGGGGACCTGAACCTCACCAGCGACTCTGACGTTTTCCATGCGGGCATTACGCTTTCCGCCGGCAAGAAAGCTGCCAGCAACAGCCTGAGCGGTATGGTCTCTGTTACGGACAGCGACAGCAACAACCAGGTCCTGGTGGACAAGGATGCCAAGCTTACGGCCTTAAAGGACAGTGGCGGCAGCACCGGCACCATTTCTCTGGCCGGCCACAACAATACCAACGTGAATAATGCTATTCTCGCCCTGGCCTCCAGCACGGGAAGCGCCGCCGTGGGCATGTCCGTCGCCGTGAACAACATTGACGTGACCAACCGGGCAGCCATCGAGGATCTGGATACGGCAGCAGCGGCTCCCGCTACGGCCGGTTCCATCAGCGCCGCAGCTCTCAACGTCAGCGCCGAAACCACTGGCCTTATCAATACCATTACGGTAGCCGGCGGGGCTACCTCCAGCGAAAGCTCGACCACCCAGCCCACCAATGCCATTGACAACACCGGGGGAAACACCGGTGCCCTTTCCAGCGCCATTCCCGATGCAATCGGCGAAAGCTTAGACAGTATTTCTGGGGTCAGCGAAGACCTGACGGATGCCTTGGAAAGCGCCGGTGAAAACCAGGGAGGTACAGCCGGAGCTTCTGGCAGCGCAGAAGGCGAAAGCACGACCCCGACGGCGAAAGCCTCGCCCCTTACGGGCACGGCGGCGACCGGCCAGACAGGTACCAGCGGCAGCAAGAAGTCGTCCCTCAGCCTTTCCGGAGCCGGCAGCGTTTCCGTCAACCTGGAAACGAATACCACCGAAGCCCTGATCGACGGGGCTAACCTCCAACTCAACAACGACGGCGACGTCCAGGTGGGTGCCCGGGATACCTCTTTCGTCGGGGCCTGGAGCGGCGGTGCAGCCCTCTCCCTGAGCAAGGGCGACAGCTCCAAGAAAAAAGTCGCCGTCAGCGGTGCGGCTGCTGTCAACAGGATTGATAACAACCTGACGGCCGCCATTAAGAACAGTACCCTGACAGGGGTCAAAGCGATGGATATTGAGGCCCTTAGCGGCGGTACTGCCGCAGCAGCTGGACTGGGCCTGTCGGTCATCAAGGATACCGGCACTAATTTCGCCGGCGGCGCTTCCGTTTCGGTGAACCTCATCGACAAGGATGTCACCGCACTGGCAGAAGACAATACTGTCACCGGGTCTGCTTCTGACAAGGCAGACCTCGATGTCACAGCCTACGAAAGCGACCTCCAGATTACCGGCGGCGTCAATGCCGACCTTACCAAAGGCGGCGGCAAGACCGTGGGCGGCAGCGTTGCCGTTGCCAATATCAACAATAATATCAACGCCGGCATTAAAGGCGGTACCTATACCAATGTGAACACTGCCAAGGTGGAAAGCCTTCTGGCCACCAAACAGATTACGGGGGCCGTTTCTGCCGGGGTTGCCGTTGGCGGCGACCAGACCGATGGCAGCTCCAACGGGGCCTTTACCGGTGCCTTCGTCTACAACGGCCTGACCAACAAGGCGGATGCGGCCATTACCGGCGTAAACCTTACCGCCGCAGGGAACGTTGCGGTGAAAGCACACGATACCACCAGCGGCTCCGAGGAAGCAAAGCCCTACCAGGAAAAACTGGGGGATTACTCCAAGCATCAGCAGTTTGCGGAAGACGCCGGCCTGGACACGGACGGTTCTTCCTACTATAAAGATACAGACGAAGAAGGAAATGGCCTCGACACAGCCGGTCAGACCGTCGATATGGACGATACTGGCAGCCTCAGCGTGGGCGCAGCCCTGATTATTGCCGGCTCCAACGGCAATGCCGCCGGTGCTGCTGTCAACGTGGCTGACCGGGACATCGACTTCTCGGCCCGCATCGATAACGCCACCATCCAAGCTGGCTCTATTACCACGGCCTCCGAAGCGGACAGCTTAGGCGTCGACGTGGCAGCCGGCATTGCCGCCGGTTCCCAGAGCTTTGGCGGTGCCGCCAGTGTAACCTGGCAGACCCAGAACAACGATATTCTGGCCCAGGTCAGCGACTCCACCATTACTACAGATAAGCTGGCCGTTACGGCGGACAGCAGTGCCAAAGAAGTGAACGTGGCCGGTTCCGTGGCCTATGGAGGCAAAGCCGGCATCGGCGCAGCGGTGGCCTACAACAAGCTCTCCAACCAGATTCAGGCCTACCTGGCCGGCGGTTCGGTGACGAACCTGACGGAAACGGGCGTGGACCTGGACGTTACCGCTGCCAATACAAGCAAGCTCTATGCCATCGGAGCTACGGTAGCAGCCAGCAAGAGCGCCGGCCTCAGCGGTACGGCAGCCATCAACCACGGCGGCAGCGATACAGAAGCCGTCATCGGTGAAGCTGAAGATGCAGACGGCAAGACCGTCACTAAGGAAAAGACGACTCTCACGAACATTGCCGATACCAACGTCGAAGCCACCAGCAGCGATACCCGGCTGGCCGTGGTGGGCAACGTAGATATAGCAGGGAAAGTCGCCCTGGGCGGCGCTGTAGCCTATAACGATGTGGGCGGCGCCGGTACAGGCGAAGCCGGGCAGAAGACCCGTGCCGCTATGGTAAACGCTGCCCTTACGACCACCGATGCAGGAAAGGCAGCCCTCCACGCGGCTGACACCTCTACGCTGACCACCATCGGTGTGGGCGTGGGCGGTGCCGGCAAAGTGGCCATCCAAGGCGGCGCAGCTACCGCATTGGTCAACAAGGACATTACGGCAGAAGTAAAGAACTCGACCATCCAGGCTGCAGAGGGAGGCACAACAAGCGACGTCTCCGTTACAGCCGACAGCAAGAGTACCATCAATACCGTTGCCGTCGCCGCAGCCGGCAGTGGTACCTTCGCCGGCGGGGCCGGGGTCAGCGTCAACCGCATCAAGCAGGCTACGACAGCTGCCATTACGGGCGGCAGCCAGATTACCGATACGGATACCCTGGTGCAGGCCACGGGCAACAATGATATCACCTCCGCCGGTATCGGCGCAGCCGCAGCCGGTAACGTTGGCATCGCCGGCAACGTGGCCGTCAACCAGATCGGCAATGATGTGCAGGCTAGCGTTGCGGACAGTACCCTGACAAGTACCGGCAACATCGGCGTCCTGGCCAATGGCCGGGAAAAGCTGGGCAACTACGCCGGTGCCCTCGGTGTCAGCGCATTTAAAGGCGGCGCCGGTATCGGCGTCAGCGTCAGCAGCAACGAAATCACAGGCAATACAGCCGCCACAGTAACAGGCAGCACCCTCCAAGCGGCTGGCAAAAATGATGAGAGCATAGCTCTCACGCAGACCATGGACGATACCGGCGTCCAGACATCGGTGACGAAAGACGAGCAGGTCATCACTGATGCACGCAAGGGCATTGTCACCGCCGCCTATGGCCAGCATGATTTAGAGAGCGTCGCCGTTACCGGTGGTATCGCCGCATCGGGCAGCGTGTCCGTTGGCGCAGCCGGCACAGTTACGCTGAATAAGCTGGGCGGCAGCACGAAAGCTGTCGTAACCAATACCACCATCAATGAAACCCGCACGGCTGACGCAAACGATGACGTCACCGTAAAGGCCATCGACCGCACGAACAGCGAAAGCCACGTAGGCTCCCTGAGCATAGGGGTTGGCGCTACGGGTGGTGCCGGCGTAGCCGGTGCGTCCGATACGCTGGCCTTCAGCCGCACGACCCAGGCCGAACTCTCCGGCAATGTGTCTAATCCGGACAGCCTCCAGAATAAGACCGTCAACGGCCGAAATATCGACGTCACTGCCGACCAGCAGTCCAGCGTCGTCACCAACGCCGACGGCCTCTCCATCTCCGGTGGCGGCACAGCCGCTGCCTCGGCAGCAGCTACCGTAGCCGTTACGAAATTAAACGGCACGACCCAGGCCGTCGTCAAAAACATTACCAGCACCAATGACAAGCTGAAGGTAAAAGCCCTGCATGATCATCATACGACCCTCTACAGTGCTTCCGCTGCAGCTGCTGGCGCTCCTGTCGGTGTCGCCATCGGCGCCGGCATCGGCATCGTCAACGATGACTTCACCACGTCGGCCCTCATCGACAACAGCACCAGCCTGAGCAGTACCTCCACCAGCGTCAACGCCGACAGCACCACCGACGTGGATACGTACGTCATCGGTACAGCCGCTGCCGTTGGTGCCGCCGGTGCGACCATTGGCGTCAATAACATCAATAGCACGACCACAGCCGAAGTCAATAACAGCACCATCGGCAAGGCCGGTACTATTACGCCGGAGGTCAGCGTCGACGCCCATAATAAGGTGACGACGAACTTCGGCGCTGCCACCTCCAGCGCCGGTGCAGCAGCCATCGGGGTCGGCGTGGGCATCAACACCGTCGACACAGGGACCCTGGCTAAGGTCACCAATAGCACCGTCAACGCCAAGACTGCCGCTGTCACCTCCCGGGAAGAACTGGACGTGGACCAGACCATGGCAGGTGCCACCTTAGGCGGCTTCGGCCTCAATACCAATGTCATGGTCACCACCATTGGCACCCAGGTAGCCGATTCCTACGGCAGCGATGCTGATAAGAGCGGCAAAGTGGATACCAAGAGCATCCTCGCAAACGCCAATAACGCCATCGGTTCCCAAAATAATAATCTCACGAGCGGCTCGAACCTCATCAGCAGCGATGCGGGCGTCACTGTCAGCAATAACTCCGGCGTCAGCGCCAAAACCGGCGTGACGACGCCCGCAGCAGGCACGCAGACCCTCGTGGATAACAGTACCATCACCACCAGTGACACGCTCACGGTCAGCGCAGACCGGCAAACCGACGCCACGCTTACCGCTGCTGCTGCAACTGTGGCCGGGGTCAGCGGCGCCAACGTGACGGTGGCCGCCCTGGATGCCAAGAAAGACGCCGGTGTCACCATTTCCGGCAAGAGTGCTCTGTCCTCTGCCAAGGACCTGACCGTCCAGGCCAAACAGCACGGTACAACCGCCGTTAAAGCCTACCAGGCAGCCCTGTCCGGCGGTCTCAGCGTGAACGCAGCCTTTGCCCAAAGCAAATCCAGCGGTGCCACCAACGTCACCCTTTCGGACAGCAGCCTCTTAGGCGGCGTAGGCGGGGCCATTAACGAAGAAACTGGTGAAGCCTACGGGGCGACCATCCTCGCCGAAGACACCGGCAAGACCACCAGCGAGGTGGTTGGTATCACCGGGTCCCTGGGCTATGCCGGCGGTGCCCTGATTACCAACGCCGAAAATGACAGCAGCACCAAGGTTACCATCAACCAGGGCTCTACGATTGCCAGCACCGGCGCCACCAGTGTGACAGCCAATAAGGCCAATGGGATTTCCGCCAGCACCCTTGGCGGGGCCATTGGGGCAGGGGCTCTTCAGGGCATTGTCGCCTATGCAGAAGATAAGGGAAATAGCGCGATTACCTTGACAGACGCCAATAAGCTTGGCGGCGACAGCATTTCTATCCTGGCTAAAGGTGCGCCCAACGTTACTGCCGATGCCAAGGCTTTAAGCGGCGCTCTGCTAGGTGCCGTCGGTGCCTCCCTCGCCACGGCCAAAGCCGGGGGAGAAGTCAGCCTCAGCGTAGGCGACGGCTCCACCTTCAGCGGCAAAAACGTCACCTTAGGCGCTGCCGCAGGCCAGCAAACTGGCACTGACGATACCGCCCAGGCCAATGCCAAGGCAAACGCCGTGGGTCTCTCCGCAGCCCTGGGCGGATCTTTCCAAGCCAACGTGGCTGATGCGTACCAAAACACGGCCGTTACGGTCAGCGTTGGCAAGAGCAGCTACAAGGCAGATACCCTGGCTATTTCCGGCACGAACTCGTCGGCGCTTGACGCCGACGCCAAAGGCGTCACGGTGGGCACCATTGCCAGCGGTGAAAATATCTCTCAAATGACCGGCAGCCTGACCACCAACGTCAGTGCCTCCGGTACAGCTGACGGCAGCAGCCTGGGCAGCGTCACCCTCCGCAGCAGCGGTTATGGCAACCTGGCTAATAATGCCAGCGGTGCCGGCGGCGGGTTGGTGGGAATCAGCCCAACAGCAGCCGAAGCGGATACGACCTTTACCACCAATACCCAGACCAACGTGAACGGCTCCTGGCAGGCCGGCTCCCTGACGGCTTCGGCTACCAACAGCGATGACGTAGACGCTACAGCCGACTCCCTGTCCGCTGCTGTCATCGGCGCCAGCGGTACGGAAATGACCACCAAGGTCAGCCATACGGCCAAAACCAACGTGGACGGCACCGTTACTACCACAGGGGCTCAGAACTACACGGCGGTCAATACCGTGGACCACGACGTGAACCTGAAGGGCAGCGGCTACGGCGGCGCTTCCGTGAACGCCAACTCCATGGAAAATACCCTGAACTACACGGCTCAGGTCAATCTGAACGAAGGAACGACTCTCACCGGTACCGGCGATAAGGGCACCCTGACGGCCCTGGCCGAAACCACCGGCGATATGAAATATACCAACAATCTGAAGAGCGCCGGGGTGGTGGCTTCTACCTCAGCCTACAGCAAGAATGATGTGACCTACGCCAACAGCATAAGCGCCACCAACGCTACCCTGAAGACGGGCAAAGCGGACCAGAACATTACCCTGGCCGCCACGGATACCACCAATGGTGCCTTCCAGACCGTGGCCGACACCCAGGGCGGGGTTGTAGGGGCCGCTTCTGCGGAAGCCATCAATAATTTCCACCGGTCCAACACCATCAGCCTCACCGGCGGCCTGGTGGAAAGCATGAACGACGTCAATCTCTACGCCGGCGCCGACCAGAACGGTCTGCGGTCCGTGCTCAATTACACCGCCCTGGCTGATGCTTATAACAAGACCGCTCTGCCTCTGGTGAGCAGTCCCAGCCTGGAAAACACCATGACCCAGGCCAACCAGGTACTCATCAACGGCGACGTCCGCTCTGTCCGCCATACCAATCTGAAAGCCGGACAGGGGCTGACCACAGTCTCCGAAAGCGCCCGGGAATACAACAACTACACGGGCGATTCGGGTACAGGCTCCACCACCTCTACGGCCCTGGGCAGCCATACCAGCAGTGAAACCACGGACAACTACGTGTCCCTGGGCGATACTGGTTCTGTGACGGCCGGCATCCATACGGATCTGGACCTGACCATTTCCGGACAAACGAAAGCAACTAAGGTAGATGGCAAAGCCGCCCTGGATTGGAGCGGTATTACTTCTACGGTTACCAAGGGCAGCGACTGGTTCTCTGCAGACAGTGTTAAGCCCTCCAGCGTAACCCTGCCCAATACCCTGATTGACCGCTACCGGAAACTGGCCAATGTGATCGGCCAATATGCACCGACTTCCAACGAATACCACGTATTGGAAGCAGAAATGAAAGAACTCAAGTCCCTGATGGAAACCAATGGGTTCGTTAAAAACAACGGTGCCATCCTGGATGAAATCAATGTAGCAGCCATCAACCTGCCGGACATCGTGGTTTCCGGCGGCAACATCACCATCGATGCCGATAAGGTCACCGGCACAGGCAGTCTGAAGGCCCAAGGCGTCAACGCCGTGAATATTACCAACTCCAGTGACCTCTACCTGAAGACTGGCGACGTCATCATCAAGGATAAGGGCGGCAGCCTCACCTTTAACGACAGCCTTGTAGGAAGCTCCCTGTCCGAATTTACCGGCAGCCTGTCCAGCAGCGCAGCCGCAGGGGCAGAACCGGCCATTACCATCAAGAGCACGGGCACTGCTTCTAGCTATGCCAGCCCGGATATTGGCGTGTTTGGGGATATCCTCAACAGTTCCGGCGATGTGACCATCCAGAACTCGAATCAAAATATCTATATTGTGGGCTCGGCCAACGTAACCGGCAAGAACATCCACATTGTGGCCGATAAGGGCTCCGTCACCCAGACCAGCGAAGGCTGGCTCGTTGTAGGCTCCGACCCGATTACGCGTTACCAATTCAGCGACTCCATTGCCCAAAAGATTCAGAAGTACCTGTCTAAAGGCGCAAGTAATAACTGGGATGTCTCGTGGCTTACCAGCCAGACTACCTATGATGGCTACAGAAGTGCGCTTATAACGCATGCGAAAGATTTGGAACTTAATGGGCTAGAAATTACAAAAATTGTGAATTGGAAACCGGATGAAAGTGCCGGGGTTCATGCAGGCAGCAATATCTACCTGACTGGCAAGAACGTCATCGTCGACGGCCTCGTCCAGAGCGGCTACGGCACCTACAAGACCGTTCTCACGGCGGATGACCAAAAACGCATCAATACCCTGGATAGCCAGTGGAAGCGGAACAGACGGGCCCTCACAGACGACCAGGTCATGAGCAACGAAAACTACCTGATCAACCAGGGCGGACCCCACTACAACCGTGATACCAAGCAGTGGGAATACGAAGTGAAGCTGTACTACAACCCGGCCACAGGCAAACTCCTGGCCGAAAACCTGGCTCCCTCCGGCGGCAAGATCTACATCACCGGCGCCGTGGCCAGCACCAACGGCAGCGGCCGCATCCTGGCTATGGACGGCACCCCGGACATCTCCATTGACACCACTGCTGTGGCCAAGGACCTGACCCTTCACAAAATCGAAAATAACGACATTGAAAGTCTCATCAGCATCAAAGACACCAATACCAATATGCTCACGGAGTTTACGGAAAATAACGGCTCTGTGAAGGTCAGCGTGACGCCAATCACCGGCAAGCAGGTAGTAAACAACACCAGCACCTCTAATGGCATCACCTACTACAACCCGGCACCCCAGACCCTGAAGTGGACTGGCGGTACCGCAGGCGACGTAAAAGTAACCGGCTATGGCTACGACAAAGACTTCGTTATGTGGGGCCTTATTCCGTACAATACTACAGAAGACTTCGTTACGAATAAAGAAGTCTCTCAGGGCATGACGACGACCAGCTCACAAACCCAGACTGGTGACCAGGCCCTGGCAGCCGGTCAGGTCATCACCAAGGTAGACACTGCCACGGACAAAGCCTACTCCGTGGATACGAAAGTATATACGGATCCGTACACCCAGTGGAGCGGCGTTAGCGTGGATAAAGATTACGACGGCTTCTGGGGCAAGGTCCTCGGCTACGGCACGGTACATTATCGCTGGACCGGCTCACAAAACAGCTCCACCAGCAGTACCTATTCCATCAAAGCCGATAACCCTATCCAGACCGGCTTCATTACCGGCGGCAAGGATACCATTTCCATTACGGCCAATAAGAACCTCAACCTGGCCGGGAATATTTCCTCTGCCGGCACCAGTGGCACGGTTACCCTGAATAGCAATACCGGCGGCATTACGGCTGATGGCGGCGCCAGCATCTTCACGGATACGCTCACAGCCAGCGCAGCCGGCAATATCAACCTGAACCACAGTGCCCTCGGCACAGATGCCACCTTGTCTGTGAAGAGCACCGGCGGCGACGTCACCGTCCTTTCGGATAAAGGAAATCTCAGCGTCAAGACCAGCACAGCAGCAGGCAACCTGAAGCTCCAGGCTGACGGCAACCTGACCTCGGCCAGCGGCACGACCCTTACAGGGAAACGCATCGACCTGATCAGCCGCACGGGCGCCATCAATGCCACGGCCAACGCGGCCACCAAGGCCCTCAGCGCCGATACCCTTTCGGCCAGTCTCAACGCTGACGCAGCCGGCGACATTACCCTCAAAAACACCAATGGCAACATGCGCATCGGCTCCATCGTCAGCCATAACGGCAATGTTAATCTCACCACCTCCGGCAGCTTTGAAGACGCCACCAGCGGCGGTACACTCTCCGGCAGCGGCGACAAGCTCCAGCTCTGGCAGGATATGGGCATTATCAACACGGCAGACACCGATGACAGCAAGGCTAAAGCAGCAGAAGCCGCTAAGCAGGAACGCCTGGATGCTCTTACAGGGCAGGGCAACAAGCTGGCAGCTGCTTCGAAACATACCTTGGACGATTACAACGCAGCCGCCGATACGTACGCAACTGCCGCCAAGAGTGATACGGACCTGCAAAAAGCCAAGACCACCTATGAAGATGCGGTCAAGGCCATCAAGGCGTATCAGTATGCAACCGAAGAAGACAAGCAAAAAGCCTTGCAGAAAGCTTACAATACCTACGACGCAGCCCGGAAGCGCTTCCTTGATAGCCAAGGCATTACGGGCTTCACTGGGGAAGAACAGGAATACATCATTTCTGTGGGGGATATCAAGAGCAGCAATTCCTACGGCTGGAGCAAGAATGACCTCTTGTACGCACTCCAAAGCAGCGTCCTAAATGCGCCTAAAGGAGAAGTACTTACTGTAGCTAAGGCCAACGTCCAAGGGAAGAACATTACCCTGAACGCTGCCAAGAACATCGGCAACGATGCCGAACCGGTTGTTATCAACTACGCCGACCTGACGAAGCTGGAAAACCTCCAGCTCTTGTCCCAGGCCAAGGCCGGGGATTTGACCTGGAGTGCAGCGGACCAGACCGTTACGGTACGCCAGCAGCGCCCCCTGACCCTCCAGACCACAGGCAGTGTCACCCTGCAAGCCAATACCTCCAATACCACTGGCGCCGGCAGCATTTACCTGGCCGGGGTCAAGGATTCCGCTCTGAACGTAACGGGCAATATTTCCACCACGGCTGATGTGAAGCTGATGGCGGATAAGGGCGTCACCATGGAAAGCGGCGGCATTACCGCCAAGAACCTTATCGTCACCGGCGGCAGCGGGGACATCGGCAGTGCCGCAAAGAACCTGAATACGAACCTCTCTGGTACTCTGGATGCCCGGACGTCGGGTAACCTGTATCTCCACCAGACTGGGCTCGACGGCAACGCGGCGCAGGTTCTGACCATTCAAAGCGTGGGCGGCAACCTGATTTCCCTGGCCTCTGATGCGGGCATGCAGATGACCACCGAAGAAGGCAAGAACATGGGTACCATCGACGGCCAGAACATCAACCTGACCTCGGCCAACGGTGCCCTGGGTCTTAGCACAGACGGCCTCCGCATCGCCAATAGCGGCGGCGTCCTGAACGCCAGCGCTGCAACAGACGGCCAAGGCATCTACCTGGCTGGTATAGGCTCGGGTTCGCTGGTCCTCAATCAGGTAACTGCCGGCGGCGACCTTTCCATCGACAGCAAAGGCTCCATCCAGCTGGGCCAGGAAGCTGTAGAGGCCACCGATACGACAGCGGCAGTCGACGCCATCGACAGCACCGTCAAGGCCGATAACATTACCCTGACGGCCGCAGGCTTCATCAACCTGGCCCAGGGCGAGTTGCAGGCCGGTGCCTACGATGCAGCCGGCAAGCTCTTAGCGAATACGGGCAGTGTCAACTTGAACTCCAGCGGCGTTATTACCCAGACCAGCAACCATGGCATTTTGGCCAACACCATGAATCTGGTGGCCGCAGCCGGTATCAACATGCCTAGCAATGTGCAGGGCGAAGCAGAAGACAGCCGCATCAACGCTCTGGATACGATTAATATTACCAATACGGACAAGACCAAGGACGTATACGTAGAAAACAAGAACAACAAAAATGTGACGGTGAATTTCGCAGAGGGCTCCACCGGTACCAACGTAAATATCAACAACCACGCCGATGACAAACAGACCAGCAACCTCACCGTCACCGGCAACGGAAACGCTGTCCAGGATATGGTCATCAACAACGCCAGCGGCAATGTCCACGCAGAGGGCACCCTGACGGCAGGCCGGAATCTGAGCATCACTGCCGCCACCAGCATCACCAACGATAAGGCTGTTACGGCTACCAGCGGCGCCATCAGCCTCACCGCCCAGAATGGTATCACCCAGACGGGCGCCATTACCGCCGGCACCAGCCTCACCGTAGCCAGCGAAACAGAAGGCAATCTGACCTTTACCGGAAATATTGAGAGCGGCACGGCTGCCAGCCTCAAGGCGAAGAAGGGCACCATCGCCATCGGTACGGCGCTGGTGGCAAACAACCTTACCGCCGGCACCACAGCCGCCATTAACAGCGAAGCAGGCCCCATTACCATCTACGGCAACACCCAGTCTGTAACCGGCACCACCCTCCAGACCTGCACCAGCGGTGACCTTAGCGTCAAGGGTAACCTGGACGCCACCGGCGCTGGCAACGTGAACCTGATCACTACCACCGGCAAGATTTCCGTAACCGGCAATATCAAAGCCGGTCAGGCTGTCAACGTCCGGACCACCAGCGGCAGCATCGGCATTACCGGCAGCGTCACCAGCGATGCACCGGTCAAAACCACCGAAAAGACTGAGGCCACCGAAACCACGCCGAAGAAGGCCAAACGGCTGCTTCTGGGCGAAGCCAACGAGACCCTGCCCACAACCGGCATCCACATTGACAGTACCAGCGGTACCATCACCGCCGCCGGCGACTTTACGGGCGGAACCAGCGGCGAAGCGAAGCTCATTACCCAATCGGGCGATATTATTTATAGCGGCACCCTGAGTACCGGCCAGGCAGTCCTGTTCCAGACCCAGACCGGCGATATCACTGTGGGCACCGATGAAACCGACAGTTCCCTGACGTCCACGGCGTCCACTGTTACCCTGGAAACCACGGGCAACACCACGGCAGACAAAGGGGATATTACCCTCTACGGTACTGCCGCCTCGGTAACGGGTACTACGGTGAAGACCAACTCCCTGGGCAATATCAAAATTGAAGGCAGCCTGAAGACTGTCGCTCCGGCAGAAGGTACGGAACTGGCAAAAGGCACGACCCAGAACGTTACTGTCCAGACGAGCACGGGCAATATCACCCTTGATTCTACCAGCACCACCACACCGGCCATCTCCAGCCTGGGCGATGCCGTAGTCCAGACCACCACCAGCGGCGGTATTACCGTAACTGGCGATATCACAGCCGGTAAGGCAGCGACACTCTCGGCAACGGAAGGAAATGTTAACCTCAAGGGCAAGCTGACGGCTAGCGGCGGTGCGGCCAATATCAGCGCCTCCGATACAGACGTGGATGATGAGGACGACCAGAAGGGCGACATCACCCTGACCGGTGACATCACCTCCACCACCGATGCTGCCAGCATCAGCACCAACAACGGCGCTATCAACCTCCAGGGCAACGCCAGTGCAGCCAAGGCTCTGGAAATCAAGGCCACGAACAACGGCAGCATTACCGTGGGCAAAGCTACGGAAAAAGATGGAACTAAGCATGATTACACCCTCAGCGGCGCTACGGCAGCCATTTCCACCAACACAGGCGCCATCGACCTGTACGGGCTGACGAAATCCGTTCTCGGCACGACTGTCCAGACCGGCACCGGTGACATCAATGTCCACGGCAGCCTCCAGACTGTCAAACCGGCAGCAGGTACGGAACTGGCGGAAGGTGCTACCCAGAACGTCACCGTCCAAGCTGGCACGGGTAACATCGACCTCACGGCAACCTTGACGGATACACCGGTCATCTCCAGCCTGGGCGACTCCGTAGTCCAGACCACCACCAGCGGCGGCCTCACCCTTACCGGTGACGTCACAGCCGGCAAGCTGGCAACCCTTAAGGCAGTAGAAGGAAATGTCAACCTCACAGGCGACTTCACAGCAAACGGCGGCACAGCCACCATCAGTGCCTCCGATAAAGACGTTGACAAGGTAGATGCAGCAGACGACCTCAAAGGCGACATCACCCTCACAGGCGACATCACCTCTGCCACCGATGCTGCCAGCATCAGCACCAATAACGGCGCTATCAACCTCCAAGGCAACGCTAGTGCAGCCAAGGCCCTCGAAATCAAGACTACCAACACGGGTAACATCCTCGTCGGCCAAGCTGCGGAAAAAGATGGGACTAAACACGAATTCACCCTCAGCGGCGACACGGCTACCATTTCCACCAACACAGGTGCCATCGACCTCTTCGGCCTGACGCAATCCGTTCTCGGTACGACTGTCCAGACCGGCACCGGCGACATCAATGTCCACGGCAGTCTCCAAACCGTCAAACCGGCAGCAGGTACCAAACTCGAAGCAGGCAGTACCCAAAACGTTAATGTGCTCACGGATAACGGCGACATCAGCCTGACGGCGACTCTGGATGACACGCCGGTTATCTCCAGCCAGACGAACGCCTACGTGGCAGCCAACCAGACGGGCGACGCAAAGAAAGCTGGCGACATTACCATCACCGGTGACGTCAAAGCCGCACAGAGCGCCAGCCTCGTTGCCAACGAAGGCAGCATCAAACTCACCGGCAATCTCACTGGCGCGGCAGACGACGCCATCATTCACGCCCACGATAGCAAGTCCCTGACAGACGAAGGCAACATCGTGGTAGACGGCAGCGTCACCGCCGGCGACCTCCTGAACCTGAACACGGACAACGGCACCATCACGGCCGGCACAGCGGAGAAGCATACCCTCCTGCGGGCCAGCAACACGGCTTCCGTCACAACGGACAATGGCACCATTACCCTCACAGGCAGCGTGGAATCGCCCCACGGCACCACCGTGGAAACCACCACCACCGGTGACATTACTATCACAGGCGACGTCAAGACCTGGAACCTGGGCGACAAGACCATCACCGGAACCGGCGACGTCCGCATCGCCACC
Organism: Acidaminococcus sp. AM05-11; assembly: GCF_003472805.1. Classification (NCBI taxonomy): domain Bacteria; kingdom Bacillati; phylum Bacillota; class Negativicutes; order Acidaminococcales; family Acidaminococcaceae; genus Acidaminococcus; species Acidaminococcus sp. AM05-11. The sequence continues at coordinate 16,252 of NZ_QRMX01000025.1, forward strand.
AACAGCGGTGCCATCAGCCAGACCGGCGATATCCTGAGCAGCGACGACCTCACCGTCCAAACTGTCACCGGGAATATTAATCACAAAGGCCTTGTCACGGCAGCCGCTGCCGCCGACGTCCAGACCACCACCGGCGATATCCTTCAGATCGGTAACGTCCAGAGCGGCACCACCACGGACCTCCAGTCCCTGACCAAGGGCCAGGTGGAAGTCTATGGCAATATCAACAGCGGTACGGCAGCCACCCTCTACGCCAAAGACGGCAGCATTACCGTGGGCAAGCAGGGCGCTGTTAATACCATCACTGCCGGCACCACCGCTGCCATTGCCACTGGCACCGGCGACATCAACCGCTACGGTAATACCCAGTCCCAGACTGGCACCACCGTACAGGCCGGCACGAAGGGCAATATCCTCGTCGTAGGCGACCTGACCGCCGACAAGAACAACGTCCAAGTGGACACCAAGAGCGGCAGCATTGACCTCACCGGCGATGCAATCGCCAAGACGAACGACATCCTCGTCCAGTCCGAAAACGGCGCCATCAAGATGACTGGCGACCTGACAGCTGGCATCAATGTTACCGCCGACACGACAAACGGAAGCATCGACCTTACCGGCGATATTCAGAGCGGCGCAGCCACCCTGCTCCAGGCCACTAGCGGCAGCATCAGCCAGACCGGCCAGAAGATTATGGCCGGCACGAGCCTGACGGCTGCGGCCAGTGAAGGCTCCATCCGCCTCGATAGCGACATTTCCTCGCAAAACGGCGACACGACCCTGACGGCCAGCGACAGCGGCGTGGAGGCCCAGAAGGGCAACATCCTCGTCACCGGCACAACCCAGGCACTGAAAGGAAACGTAAAAGCCACGACGGACAACGGCAATATTGAATTCCAGAACACCGTCAAAGCCGATCAAAACCTCCAGACTCGCAGCGACAACGGCAATCTCCACTTCCAGAGTGATATCTGGAGCGGCAGCAGCATCAGCGGCGAAACCACCAGCCAGGGCAATCTGATCCTGGACGGCACCGCTGAGGCAGTGGAAAATATCCAACTGAAGGCCGACCAGAACGGTTCCATTATCCTGCGCAAGGACCTGACTTCCGGGCTGGACACCAGCTTTGGCACCAACAACGGAGATATTCTCTTTGCAGGGCCGACTGACGGCACGGCAGAACAGATTCGCGTAACGTCCAAGCAGGGCAATATCGCAATGACCACCACCGGCACCGGGGATATCAAGGACAGCCACCGGGAAGCAGGCGGTGACCAGGCTCTGGTTTCTGCGGACACGGGCAACATTACTATCCGGCAGGACGGCACGGACGATGTGGACCTCCAATTCCTCTATGCTCTGAAGGATGCCGGTGTGGAAGTGAAGGACGGCAGTCTGTACCTGGATACCATTGATGGCAACCTGGTAGCGGTCTTTGTCCGCAGCGGAGCTGAAGTGATGGATGTGAAACATATGACGGCCGGCACCCAGATTGCGGTAGCCGGGGCGGATATTGGCCTGGACAATGTAAGCCAGCGTGTTGGTTCGGATGGGTTCCTTTCCATCCAGCCCGATGGTGCCAGCGCTGATGCACCTATCGAAAAACTGACCATTGGCCAACTGAGTACCAACACGGGTGCCCGTTTCGACCACCTGTGGGTGCGCAACGGCAGCATTACCGCCACCCAGGGTGAGCTCCATTTGGATAAGCTTTACGTCCTGGATCACGGGTACTTCAGCAACGGAGTGATGGACACGGAGGTCTATGGCACCACGCCTCTGCCCAACGAGGCCACCCGCAGCAGCTACTGGAACAATACGAAACTCAATGATCCTCGGAGCCAGCTGACTGCCTGGATGGATGACAGTAACCCCATTGGCCGGGACGGGGCCTGGAAATATCTCCTGTTCAACGACCGAGGCTACCGGCAGTACTCCAACGGCAATCTGCTGGAGCTGGATCCTCACTACTATGTGTACAAGGAACGCTACAGCCTGAACAACTGGATGCGCACCCAGCACGCAGCGAAGTTCATGAATTCCTGGCAGCAGGCTTTCCATCCGGGCCTGACCTATATGGAACGGTACAATCTGGTGGATTATACCCAGGCCGTTCCTGTCCAGGCTGGGGAAAATGCTGAGACTGAGGACTTCTAAGGAACAAGGCCAAGGGAAGGCAAGAGCGCCTTTGGCACAGGGTTTAAGAAAAAAAGAGTCAGTAAGGAAGAACAAAAGCAGGGTTCCCGTCCCCTTTTGGGGGGGCTGGGAATCCTGCTTTTTCCGGGAAAGGAAGCTGCCCTGTGGCCGCAGATTTGCTTGCACGGTGGTAAAATCTATAGTATAGTATTGTATTGTAAGTTAGATTGTTTATGGAGCCAAGGCTCTCTGGAAAAAGGAGTAAAACGTGAAAGCATTGATTGTTTTGTTGGTATCGGTGGCTGCCTGTGCTGGGGCCGGGGCGGCGTTTCATCAGGCGGGGCTGCAATATTTGCTGGATCCCCAGGGCTTTCTTCCGGCTCTTATGGGAGCAGGGGGCTCGGCGCTCCTGGTGACCGTGTCTTTGACGGTACTGGCTTTTGCCCTGAAGCGGTCCGGGCTGCTGCAGCGGACGTATGCAGGGGAACTGTTTGGAATCTGGCTGTTTCCTTTCTACGTGGCCAATTTCTTTCCGTCCTGGGCTATACTGTTGCGGAACTATGCGCCCCGGGTGATTTTGCTGGGCATTACCGCAGGGATTACGCTGCTGCTGTTTGGCCGGTTTGGCAAGGCGGAGCGGTAAGAGTATAGGGAAAATAGACAAATAAAAAGGAGCTGGACAAAAATGGATTTCATTTTTGTCCGGCTCCTTTTTGGGTTTATGCAATACTTTTGGAAAAACCATGTGGGAAGAAGCTTCCCACATCAGGGGAAAATGCGAAAAATGATGGAAGAAAATAGCGAAATCTTCCCTTGAAATGATTTGAAGAGAAGAAAATGGCAAAATCTTCCTAGATGAATTTTGTTAGTTGGAGTATACAGGATTTGGTGCCAGGGGGCAAGTAGAAAGCTGCTGCCAAAAAAATCCCCGCCAGCTTTAGTGCTGACGGGGATTTGGACTCACTGTATTAGGATTTTACGGCTGCGGTGTTCTTGGAAGTGCCGGCGTTAAAGAGCTCTCTGGTGCAGTTCTTTACCACCATAATGGCCAGAAACATCAGGGCCAGGGCTACTACCAGCTGGAGACCTTCCACCATTACGGCGAAGGTACCGGCCATAATCTTGGTGTAAACGCCATAGATGGACAGGCACAGGGCGCTCATGGTCACCACGAACATGAAGGTCATGGGGAAGTAGAGCATCCAGCTCTTGCGGCCGGTGGTGCGCAGGAAGACGGCCAGGCCGATGAGTACCAGTGCGGACAGCAGTTGGTTGGCAGCGCCAAACAGGGGCCAGATATTCAGGTAGCCGCCCAGGCACAGCAGGTAGCTGGGAATCAGGGTGATGATGGTGGAAACGTAGGTGTTGCTGAGGAATTTCTTCCAGGCAGGCTGTACTTCGCCGGGTTCCGGGGCCATCAGTTCCTGGATCATCATGCGGCCGATACGGGTAACGGCGTCAATGGTGGTCATGGCCAGGGCGGATACGCACATGGTCACGATGCAGGTGCTGATAAAGGGCGGGATACCAAACATGGAGAAGTAACCGCCGATGGCAGAACCGAAGATGGCAAAGGGGGTAGCTTTGGGCAGTACGCCGTTGGTTGCCACGGAGCAGGCAATAACCAGGGAAACTACGCCCAGGGTGGATTCAATCAGCATGGAACCGTAGCCAACAGGAAGCATATCCTTTTCATTGGAAATGGTCTTGGAGGAGGTTCCGGAGGATACCAGGCTGTGGAAGCCGGAAACGGCGCCGCAGGCGATGGTGATAAACAGGATGGGGAACAGGGGCCGGTTGCCTACTTCAAAAGAAGTGAAGGCGGGCATATTGATGGAGGGATTGCCTACGATGATGCCCAGAACGCCGGCCAGGATCATGCCCAGCAGCAGGAATACGCTCAGGTAGTCCCGGGGCTGAATCAGCAGCCACATGGGCAGGATGGAAGCCAGGAAGCAGTAGCCGTAGGTGACGTACAGCCAGGTGGTACGGCTGGCAAACAGGGGATGGGCAATACCGAAGCTGATCATGGCGAAAATGCAGACCAGGCCCAGCACCAGTTCCTTGGCACCGGTAATGTGGAAACGACGGGTAACAATGCCGAAAATTACGGCAACGCCGATGTACAGCATGGAGATGGAACCGGCTGCGGCGTTAGGGGCCATCAGGGCACCGTCTTTGGCAAAGCCGTTGAAGGTGCTGGCCATAATGTCGGAGAAGGCGGCGATTACCAGCAGGGAGAACAGCCAGCCAAACATCAGGAACATTTTGGCACCGGTTTTGCCCACGTATTGTTCAATGAGCTTGCCCATGGACTTGCCGTCGTTTTTGACAGAAGCATACAAGGAAGTGAAATCCTGTACTGCACCGAAGAAAATGCCGCCGATAAGAATCCATAAGAAAGCGGGAAGCCAACCAAACATAGCGGCAATAATCGGGCCAGTGACAGGGCCTGCACCTGTAATGGAAGAAAATTGATGGGCAAATACCGTAAAGCGGGAAGCGGGGGTGTAATCCTCATCATCTCGTAAACGATAAGCAGGGGTTTTTGCATTGGGGTCGATTCCCCAGGTCTTTACCAGCCAACGGCCATAGAGCAGATAGGCACAGGCAAAGATGACGATTGAAAGACATACAAGCGTTAATCCGTTCATCTTCATTCACTCCTTTGAAAAAAATAGGGCGCCTGGATAGGGGCCGCGTGTGTAGGATATAAAGCTTTATAGTTAGGTAATTTACCACCTGCACAGGCGGTTGTCAACAATTATTTGTATACTGTACACTGTTTTTCTAAAAAGTGTTATGCATTCACGGAGAGGGAAAGGAAATTGTCGAAAAATTGTCCTCTGTATAAGGAATTTTCACGAAAAAATCCCGTTTTATGTACGGTGGAGATGGACGGTAAGCAGATAACGATTCTCAATAACGTTACACTTTAAATTGTGACAAAAATGGGGAATATTTTTGTATTTTTAGCAAAGGAGTAGGAAAAGGAAGTGCCAGGCCGCAAAAAAACGCCCTGGGGGTGTGAAATACTACTTACTACCGAAAGAAAAAACGACTTGCAAGCTCAAATGAGTTCGCAAGTCGTTTTATTCTTCATAATCGTATCTAATAAACTTCCTCAGTCAGTCCTACGGACTGACGGCCCCTTAGTGGTTCGCAGCACTCCAATCAGCCGCGCCCTGCGGGCTTGCTTCTTGGGCTACTATCACATGGCTCACATTAGCCAAGAGCATTTTGATAAACTGACATGCTCTTGGATGTGAGCGCAACGCTTTGCCGGGCCAGTCTTTGGTCAATACGAGTCATGTGGTAAACGGGTATTGAAATGAAATCTCGGTATGTAAATACTAGCACTACACTTCTCTGTCACTTGACCAGTAGAGGTCTGGAACGCTTCCTGCAAGCGTTGCGGCCGCATCCAAACAGCCAGATAAATTTTGCAAGTGGCTGTTTGGTCAATAAGGCCCATGCGATAGCTGCCCAGGAATTGAGCCTGCAAGGCGATAATGAATGGCTAGCAGCGAACCGCTGTAGGAAGGGTCGCCGCCCTTTCCGCCGCACGTTGTGCGGTACCTTCCCCATAGTGGTTCGCATTGTACCAATCAACTTCGCTCTACGAGCTTGCTTCTTGGAATGCTATCACAGAGGTCGCATTAGCCGGTCCTCCATTATTACATTGCACTGGACGACCGGATGCGACTCTCAAATGTTGAAGGTAATAAGGAACGAACGACGATAGAAGTTTCGTTATTTTACACCCCCTTCAGGACGCTTTTTCATTCGTAGTGGTTCAAAATATTTTTGATCCGTTCTTTTTTGGATTTGGGAATTTTCCACTCATAGTTCCGGAAGTTATTCTCCCGGTGGTCGGTGGAGTAGTCGGTGTAGTCGAAATCTTGATGCTGCTCATAGCTTCTGTTGTAGTCGCCATGGCCGTCATCGGTGTACCAAGTGCTTAGCATTTTAATCCTTCCTTTAGAAAAGTGATAGCAGAGAAATATACAGTTTGGCAAAAAAAACATACAATTCTTGCAAAAAGAGCCAATTCTTCCTAGTAATTTTACCACAAAACAGGTAAAATATATATACAACACATAGGGGAGTGGTACAATTTGAAAATCGTTACCTTTGTATACGATAATGACGAGCAAGTGGGCATTATCTCTGAAGACCAGAAGCACGTAATTCCGGCAAATAAATTTTCTAATTTGTATGATTTACTGAAACATTCAAATTTTGAAGAGTTGCTGGCCATCGCCCGGATGGAAATGGGCGCAGTTCCCTTGGACAAGGTGAAGCTGCTGGCTCCCATTACCCAGCCCCGGAATGATATCATTTGCCTGGGCATCAACTACCGGGCCCATGATGAGGAGCTGCCCAAGGATTTCGACCCGGAAAAGATTCGGGAACGGAATGTGCCGGTGTATTTCTCCAAACGGGCCAACCGGTGTGTGGATCCGGATGGCTATATTGACGGGCACTTTGGTTTTGTGGAAAAGCTGGACTACGAATGTGAATTGGCAGTGATCATTGGTAAGGAAGCCAGCAATGTGTCCGAGGAAGATGCCATGGACTACGTATTCGGGTACACCATCATCAACGATGTCAGCGCCCGGGATTTGCAGACCCGGCATAAGCAATGGTATTTTGGGAAGAGCCTGGATACCTTCGCTCCCCTGGGACCGTGCATTGTTACGGCGGACGAATTCCCGTTCCCGCCGGCTCTGAACTTGCAGTGCCGGGTCAATGGGGAACTGCGCCAGGACAGCAATACCCGGTACCTGGTACACGGGATTCCCTATATCATCAGCGAGCTGTCCAAAGGGATGACCTTGCAGGTGGGGACAATTATTGCCACGGGTACTCCCTCCGGGACGGGCATCGGGATGCACCCTCAGGTGTTCCTGAAAAGCGGGGATGTGGTGGAATGCTACATTGAAGGCATTGGAACCCTGCGGAATACGGTGAAATAAGGAAGAAAAGCGAAAAACGCAAACGGTCAGAGAAAAGGAAATTTCCTTTTTCTCTGGCCGTTTTTGTATAGATGGCTGCTCCTGGTGAAGTAGAAAAGGTTTGCAGGGCGTTTATAAGGCCGCGGATTATAAACTGGAATGGATGAGGTTCGAAGCAATATGGGAGAGAATACTATTTTGGTGCAGGGCGTAGGGTTTATTGGTGTAATATTATTTCTTATATCGTATCAGGTAAGGTCAAACCGGAAGCTGTTTATTCTACAGACGCTGGGCTGCTTGGCTTTTGGATTACAATTTGTAATGCTTGGGGCCTATAGTGGGAGTATTAGCCTGCTGATTAACATTATCAGAAATATTATGCTTACCAAATACAAGGAATATAAAGTGGTACGCTGGAAAGGCTGGGTTGTCATTTTTTCCATATTAGTGGTTTTTGCAGCTATATTCACCTGGAGTGGATGGAAAAGTGTTCTCCCTGTAATAGGGACAATTGCGGGAACAATTGCCTATTGGACCAATAATGCCAGAAAAATAAGGCTGGCAAATCTTTTTGTCAATGCACCAGGCATGCTGTTTTATGATGTGCTGGTAAAATCCTGGGGAGGCGTTTTGAACGAAAGCATAACCATTGTTGCTATTGTGGTATCAATAGTGCGTTTCGGATGGTCCGCTTTAGATGGTGATAAAATTGAAAGCTAAAACCTGGCTTTGTAATTGGTATTTGCTCCCCTGACAAAAAATGCTGTGGGTCAACAAAAAAACGCATTGCCCGCTCTGTGGGGCTTTTATGAGAACTTTCAGACCAAGCCTTGAAAATGGCAGCCTGAGATTGGTTATGGAAGAATATTGGGTTTAGAAAAAATAGTAAATCCTGGCAAAATTTTTGATGTAACTCTTTACATTACGCCAAAATGATGGTATATTATCAATGTAAATGAAAGCATTACATCAAACAGCACGATTTTCCTGGAAACGGGAAGCCAAAGGAGGAGCTATTATGAACAAGGTAGTAGAATTTCTGAAAGAGAATCCGGTACAATATCTGGCTACGGTGGGCCGGGATGGCAAGGCCAAATGCCGGCCGTTTATGTTTAGCCTGGAGCGGGACGGCAAGCTGTGGTTCTGCACCAACAACACCAAGGAAGTGTACAAGGATATGCAGGCCAATCCTTATGTGCAGGTGACGGTTGCTTCTCCCAAATATGCCTGGCTGCGGCTGTCTGGGAAAGCGGTGTTTGAGGACAATCAGGCCATCAAGGAAGCCTGTATGGAGAATCCCATTGTAAAGAGCCAGTACCATACGGCGGACAATCCGATTTTCGTGGTATTCTATTTGGAAGATCCCCACGGGGTGATTGCGGACTTTTCCGGCAAACCGCCCTATGAATTCTAACTGACGCAGCGGGCAGAGAAAGGGGTGAGGAAGTTGACCCAGGAAGAAAGACGGGTGGAGTTAATCCGGCAGCTTTTGGCGGAATGGCCGGAGTATCAGGAAATTGCCGTGCCGGAAGGTGCGGAGGAGCAGCGTTTCCTGCTTCGGGGGCTGCTGAATGTGCGGCCGCCGGCTCCGGTGAGCCAGGAGTTTCTGGCGGTGCAGGATGCCTATTTGCAGGAGCGGCTCCAGGAACGGGGCATGGTGCGGGTGGAAGACCTGCAGCCCCGGGAGCCGGGGCTTTATTTGTGGCAGGGGGATATTACCCGGCTGGCCTGTGACGCCATTGTCAATGCGGCCAACAGCGGATTGACCGGCTGCTACCGGCCCAACCACCACTGCATCGACAACTGCATTCACTCCTTTGCCGGGGTGGAGCTGCGGCTGTCCTGTGCCCAGCTGATGGCTGAGCAGGGGCACCCGGAACCTACGGGCCAGGCCAAGCTGACGCCGGCTTTCAATCTGCCCTGCCGCTATGTACTCCATACGGTGGGACCCATTGTCCAAGGCCCGGTGACGGACCGGGACCGGGCATTGCTGGTTTCCTGCTACAACAGCTGCCTGAAACTGGCGGCCCAGCAGGGGCTTGCCAGTGTGGCGTTTTGCTGCATTTCCACAGGGGTATTCCATTTTCCCCAGGCTGCAGCGGCCCAGCTGGCGGTACGGACCGTGCGGAAATTTTTGCAGCAGGAAAGTTCTGTGAAGAAGGTGATTTTCAATGTGTTCACAGCAGAGGATTACGCCCTCTACCAGGGGCTCCTGGGAACAGTCCGCTAAGCTGGAACGGCTGCAGGAGGCGCTGCGGGCAGCGGACGCCGTGGTGATTGGGGCAGGGGCTGGGCTATCCACCTCTGCCGGGTATACCTACAGCGGTGAAAGGTTCCAGCAGCTGTTTCCGGACTTTATTGCTGCCTACCAGTTTTCCAATATGTACGAGGCGGGTTTCTATCCCTACCGGACGCCGGAGGAAACCTGGGGCTTTTGGAGCCGGTACATTTACTATAACCGGTACGTGCCCATTCCCAAGCCGGTGTATCAGCAGCTGCTCCAGTTGGTGGAAGGCAAGGAATATTTTGTCCTGACCACCAATGTGGATCATTGTTTCCAAAGGGCGGGGTTTGCCAAGGAGAGACTGTTCTACACCCAGGGGGACTACGGGCTGTGGCAGTGCTCGGAGCCCTGTCACCAGGAAACCTATGACAACGAGGCAGTGGTCCGGGAAATGGTCGCCCGGCAGCGGGACCGGAAGGTGCCTAAGGAACTGGTGCCCCATTGCCCCAAATGCGGACGGCCTATGGCCATGAACCTGCGCAGTGATGACACCTTTGTCCAGGATGCAGGCTGGTACCGGGCGGCCAAGCGGTATGACCAGTTTGGCCAGCAGCACCGGCAGGGCAAGGTCCTGTACCTGGAGCTGGGGGTGGGCTTCAACACCCCGGGCATTATCAAGTATCCTTTTTGGCGGCTGACCAAGGACAATCCCCAGGCGGTGTACGCCTGTCTGAACTACGGTCAGGCAGGGGCTCCTACGGAAATTGCCCAGCAGGCCATCTGCATCAACGGGGATGTGGGGGATGTGCTGGGAGCGCTGAAATCATGAGATAAAAAATGGGGCTGTGAAATAATGGAACTTCCTCCGAGGCCCCTCGGCCCCACCTCCTTCACGCTGGTGTGCTCCCCGTCAAGTAGACAGTTCCTAATAATATAAACCTCTACGC
>NZ_QRMX01000026.1:0-26144 GCF_003472805.1 Acidaminococcus sp. AM05-11
AAGGTGGTAAAAAAAGTCCGTGCAGACGGTAAACTTACACCGATTTATGCAACATTTTAAGGAGGAATACAAATGGATATTGAAAAGAATCTGGTTGACAGCGTATTGGAACTGAAAATTCAAAGCGGCGAGGACGCCGAAGGCAATCCTGTATTTGTATATCAGGAATTTGACCACCTGGCCGAAGGCATCACCCTGGATCAGGTGTTTGAAACCGGTCAGGTATTGGCTGGTCTGATGGATCCTACCCCGGAAATCGTTTCCCGGGAACGCTACGTTTTGATTCAACCCCAAGCCTAAGCCTTAGGCCCCGCTGAATCTTTCAATCGACTAATCAAGGAGGAAATCACTTATGTACAACAAAAACCATAACCTGGACATCATGTTTAAAGATGGCTACAAAAATTCCCGGACCGTGCGCATCCCCTGCCCCAAGGAAACCCTGACGGCAGAAGCAGTAACCGCTGCGGCGCAGGAAATCATCAATCTGGGAACCCTGCTGACGGATAAGAACTATCCGTTGGTCAGCATGACTTCTGCCAAGGTCAAACTGGTTACCGACATCCTGGACAAATAAGCGTCCTAAACGTAACCTGCCATGATGGATGACCTGACAATGCTCGCCGGCCAGGCTGCCCAGTATGGCTTCCCCATGGTCATCTCTTGGTATTTGCTCGTCCGTATGGAGGAGAAATTGGAGAAGCTGACCATCGTCATTGAGCAGCTGAGGTTGAGCTTAAAATAGAGAAAATCCCTGTAAACTGGAATACCCAGTTTACAGGGATTTTTTTGTTTAATAGTTCATTGTATAATCAGTCCAGATGCTTTCATTTCTCACTTCATACTCTAGATATGCCAGTTTACCAGCGCCGTTTAAAGCCATATTTTCCCTAATCTAATTGCTTAAATGGCTCGTTTTTAGACTACTGATCAATTTCGTCACGTTTCCCCATGGTCTGCACAATTTCCCGTTTCCCGTTCACATCCTGCACCAGATACAAGGGCCGAAATTTGCTTTCGTTAAATACTCTGCCCAAATATTCTCCGATGATTCCCAAAAACAGCAATTGGACGCCGCCAATGAAAAGGATGAAGGTAATCAGGGAAGGATACCCCGGCACATCGCCGCCATAAAGCAGGGTTCGAATCACAATATACAGCATATAGGCCAGGGCAGAAAACGACAGAATACAGCCTACAAACGATGCCGCCCGAAGAGGAGCAATGGTAAAGCTGGTAATCCCTTCAATGGCCAAATTCATTAGCTTCCAATAATTCCATTTGGTTTTTCCTGCTGCCCGGGGCTGCCGGTCAAAGAGAATTTCCTTTTTTTCAAAGCCAATCCAACTGAATAACCCTTTGGTATACCTTTGGCATTCCCGCAGCATCCGCAGGGCATTGAGGCACTGCCGGTCCAGCAGCCGGAAGTCCCCCACATCCCGCTGCATGGGGACCTCGGACATCTTTTGTAATATGGTATAAAAGGCATGGGAAGACCATTTCTTGAAGAAGGTCTCTCCTGCCCGGCTCCGCCGTTTGGCACTGACGTCCTGGTAACCTTTCTCCCACCAGGAAATCATTTCCGGAATCAATTCCGGCGGATCCTGCAAATCCGCATCCATAATAATGGCGGCATCCCCCGGCAGGTAATCCATGCCAGCAATCATGGCAATTTCCTTACCAAAATTCCGGGACAAATTCACGTAGGATACCCGAGGATCCTGTTCGCGCAGCTCCCGCATGATAGCCAGGGTATGGTCCCTGCTGCCGTCATTTACAAAGAGAAATTGAAAATCGTAATTGGTGATTTGAGCAATCACCTGAGAAGTCTGGCGGTAAAATTCTCGGAGACCCGCTTCCTCGTTATAACAGGGAACCAATAGGGAAATCAGCTTTTTCTTCGATTTCCCCTCGTTCCAGTTTTTTTTCTGTCACTTTGTATCCAACCCCCTATAGTTTCCATCAATAAGGAACTTTATGATTCATAAACTGTTTCTCTTCAATTTTCTATTCCAAACCGCCAATAGGACAATTCCCCCAACAGAAAGGCCAATTCCTGGATACAGTCCTGGAATATGATAGGTCATTTGCAGCGTATTCTCCCCATCACGCAGGGGCAGAGTAATCAGGGTTCCTGCAAATACTTCCGGCTTTACTTTTTCCTCATTTAAGACAATATCCCAGCCGGAATCAACAGGGATGGATAGAAACAATTTTTCTCCTAAATGGCCACTCACAGTACCAAAAACCTTTCCATTGGCAAAGTGAAGTCCCGTTGCCTCCTGTGTCCGAATCCGCTCTGCAATCTCTTTCAATGCACCAAGGTCCGCCTGATAGAATTGGCTTTCAAGAATATTCTCCCTGTTCTTGGTTGAAAGAGTAATCTCTTTGGTCTCAGATTCAGGAATATAAAATAGGCTAGGAGTTAACCACGCACCATAGGAAATTTCATAAGCATTTCCCACTTGAATTTTACCATCTAAATTTTTTCTATACGTAATATTACCATATACTGGCCCTAGGCCCTTTCCAGGCCGCAGCTGATACACAAGCCCAGCCTTCACTTCCTGTTGTTGAACCGGCACCGAAAGGTAAATCGGCTTGGAAATTCCAGAGATTTTTTGAAAAACTTCATTGGTAAACACAAATGGATTATTTTCTTTCTCATTGATTGTCATCTGATTATCCCGATATACAAACGCCAATGGCAAAGCATAGGGGTTCCTGTATACTTTTTTCAGGTTTTGCTCTTGGACTTCATCCATTAGCTGCAAGCCTCCTATAGGATAAGCTGACAAAACATACTTAACGCCCAGGAAAGAATCTGCTGGAAGCACAGCCGTATTCACAATATTCATCCGATGATGTTCTTCCCGGTATCCCAGCTTTTCCAAAAATGCCATTTGCCGATTCTGCGGAACAGAAGTATAGCCCCCGATGCCCCAATAGCCAAAAGCCACTGCTTCGTTATAAACTGCGGTAGTTCTAAAGCTTCCCATATTTTCTTTGGTTGAGGTCTGTAGAATCCTATAGGTTTTTGGATCTAGCTGCTTTATATCGTCTATTTGCTGTTGTTGTGCCACTGTATAATTTCTGAATTCGCTTCCATTAGAGCTGTGTTTTTGTTTAATCAATAAATAAGAATGCGTACCCAGTTCTGCAAAAGCCAAAAGGGCTAACAATGCCTGTAAATACTTGCTTTTATCCTTGCTTTCTTTATGCTGTTTCCAGACGTAAAGCAGGCTATTCATAATCACCATGACCAGAAGAGTCACATACAAATAATGCTGATGCTCATTAGGGCGAATCAAGTTCATGGTCCAGATAAAAATCGGCAGCAACACCCCTAGTGCCAATTGTTTACGGGTATAACTGCGCTGCTTCCACTTGCTAAAGTAAGCTGCCCCCAAAAATAAAATCATAAAACAGCCCAAATAGGAATACCGGAACCAATAACTGGAAGCATCCTTCAATAATGAAAAGAGAAAGAAAAAGGGTTTCCAATGGAAAATTGCTATCGTTAACAGAAATAGTATTCCAGCTAAACATCGCTCTTTCTTTCCACCGCTGACCAGCAGCTGCCAAGCGCCTAAAATTCCCAGGCTGCCTGAAAAAAGAGCTGCCCGATTCTTGCTGCTGTCCAAGCCCATATAATACCCGCCCAATGTATTCCAAATATGTCCCTGCTTATGCAGGGAAAGCATACTCCAGTCAAAACCGCCTCCTACTCCATTCCGCAGCTGCAAAATTGCCGGGAGAAAGAGCACCATGCTCAGCAATACGCCAATAAACATACTGAGCAAAAAATGATAGGCAGCGGAGCGCCAGGTTTTCCAATTGGCACCAAACCCCTGCAGCCCCCCTTCCACCAAGAACCAAATGCAGGCAAAGAGACAATTGATGCCCCCGGTATACCAATTAAACAGGATGGACGCCCCCACACTGATACTGAGCAAAAGTACTTTTCTTTCAGCAACTGCTTTGTATACGCCTAACAAAATAAGCGGCAGCATATAAACTCCGTCCAGCCACATGGTATTACAGGCCATCTGCAAATTATAGGCCATAAGTCCATACCCAACAGAAAGAAGCAATACAAAAATTGTCTTTAAAGAAGGAAAGCGTTTGACTGCGTAATAAGAAAACGTTGAAGCTGCAAGGCCCATTTTTAATGCAGCAATTAAATCACAAAAGCTGTATAAATTTTCCTTAGTAAAAAGTAATACCAATCCATTAAATGGAGAAGCCAAATAATAGGAAAATGTCCCAACATATGAACTGCCCAAATTGCTGCTGAATGTATAGGAAATAGCATTGGCACCTGTTAGTACATCCTTAAGAAATGCAAAAAAATCCATATATTGTAAATAGGCATCTGCATAGACCAAGGAACCATTTCCAAACGGGGCTAAATGCATATGCCAAAAGATAAGCAATAAAATAATCAGCGTAACCATAAAAGAGTATAGATAAACATATGCTGAAGATAATAATTGGGTTTTATACGCTATAGTTTTACATGTACCTATTCTATGAGCCAAGGTTAGTCCTCCAAGCAAGATATCTCTTAAATAGTTAATCATGCATAATTTGCTTTGGGAATTATGCATTTATATTTCTGATGGGGCTGTTTCCGTTATTGGGACCATACTACTCCATCAGCACCAGGTTTCATTCTCAATTCCCTCAGACTCATTCCACCTGGGAAAACCTTACTCCATTTTTACAATACAAATGCAGGTTAACATTGAGTTCCATAAGAAAAGATACGGCATAAATCTAGAGTGAAAGATACATCTTTTAGAACCAGCAGATAACAATTGGTGCATAATTTATTACACTTCTTCTCTTGCAGATAAATCCACTCTCTCGAGAATAGCTTGTATTGCTTTTTTCGTAAAGCTTCCTGTAATTACTAGTTTCTGTAAGCGGGCTATATTTCGCAAATAAATTTGGTACGTTTCTTGATCCAAATTATCTACTTTTTTTGAAATATCAAATAGACTATCCACTGTAAATCCAATTTGGTATTTATTCACAAAGTCAGCAATAGCAGATTTATTCCATACAATCACTGGCAATCCAGCTGCAATATAAAGGGATAATTTATGAGGATTATTAAATTGCGTATAATACCCCATTGGGCCATTGCAGGTATCTAGTGCGTCTCCATCCCAAACCAAGCCAAAGCTCCCTTCCAAACGATAGGGAATCTCATCCGGAGTATAACTTCCTTTCCAACTTAAATTTGGGCAATTCTTTAATGACTCGGGAAAAGAAATACCATACAACGAAAAGTGCAGAGCTGAAATTTTCCCCGGAATACGATGCAAAAAAGCACTCTTTCCTAAGTTTCCAGCAAATACAATTTCTTTCCCTAAGTAATAATTTTGTTCCGGAACCTGCCCTGGAAGCAAATAATCAAACAGCTCAAGATTCACATATGGAACTTTTAAACCATTTTGCAGCAAGAAAGTAGACATTTTATCATTATGCAGGATAATACCCTCTGCTTGGTTTAAGCGTAGAACTTCTTTATGAAGCCTCCCAATATTTTTATACCTTAATGAGTCAACATCATGAACCATCAATACACAAGAATGTGTCCGTATAAAATGCTTCAAAAGATAATTATATACAGGATTAAAATAAAAAGGGTACTGTACAAAAAACAATGTATCCGGATGCCTTTCTAAAAGCTGATGCATTGTTTTGATTGATTTTATAGAAAATAAAAATTGTACTTTTTGAAAATTCGACGAGAATTTTCTTTGTACTATGTTTGTTACTGCTGAATATTTTTCAGCAAGAATTTTCTCTATATCTTGACGAGCCTTACTCCCCGCATGACGCTCTGCAATTAAATTTTCACCTAAATATTGTATCATCGTTATTAAACCACCTATTCAATGCTCAAGGTACCATTTCTTGATACGCTTAGAAGCCTCTCCAATCTCATATCCTGCTTCAATAATAGCTTCTTCAGTATCGACTCTATTTTTTGTACTTTCTTTTAAGATAATTTCAGCCCATTTTTTTGAAGGGACCTGTAAAGAAGTAAAATATGCCAAATTGGTAATGCCAACTTCTTTTGTAATGGTACCCGAGAAAAAGCAAGGCAATCCAGCAGCTTGTGCTTCAATGCCCACCACAGGAAGGCCTTCAAAACGTGACGGAAGCAAAAAACAATCCATAGCCTGCATCAGTTGAGGTACATCTTTTCTCATGCCAAGGAATAGAACCGCCTGGTCCATGCCCAACTTATGGACTAAGTACTTGGCCTTTTCTAAATACGATTGATCTCCCACGACATCCCCTATCAGCATCAGCCTAGCCGTTTTATTTTGCTTATAGATTTCATAGAAGATTTGAATAACCCTTTCATGATTTTTTTGATAGGTAAAGCGTCCCACATGACCTACCACAAAATTATCACCCAGCTGCAACTTTTTCCGCACTTTTCCCCTTCGTATCGGATTATATTGAAACTGTGCACAGTCTATAGCATTGGGAATAACCTTGAACTTGGCTCCATTGCCAAACATCCATTGACCAGCCAGTTTAGAACAGGCAAAATAGTTGGTAGCTCCCCATTTAAGGAGGTATTTATTAAACTGGATGAGCAACTTTTTCCCAAATCCAATCTTCTGTTCATAACCTGTATTATGGGAATGCATAATACGCAGTGGAATGCCGAAAAATTTGGCAAGGAAAATGGGAAAAACATAGGTCAAACTATTGGAGTTTAAAACAATGCCCTTGTACTGGGGCGCAATATGATGCAGCAATTTAATCCATTGCCAATAATGCTGCACAGGGTTTGAATGCCGGGATTTCACACCATAGATTTGACTGCCCGCCTTAAGAATCTGTTCTTTAAAGACAATGTCATACTCAGCTGTGATGTTCACAAAATCGTATGTTACCTGGCTTCTGTCCAAGTGGTTAAATTGGGACATCAGATAAGTTTCTAGTCCACCAATATTTCGTGTCATGCCTATCTGCAAAACTCGAATTGGCTTCTCAGCTTCCAAAAATTTCATCTATTAAATTATCCTTTCCAATTAGAAATAGACCTGGACGAGTATTTTCTATTCTAAATTTCTACCCATACTAACATTAATTATTTAGCAAACTTTGAACATTTATATTTAATGACAGCTCTACCGCATATTGTTTTATCGGACTAATTTATTTTTTAGCTCACTTATTTTGTTCCAGCCTTGTTGAATTAAAGTATCGTGGAGGAAAATCAGAATGCCAAAGTACAAAATACTTCCAATTAAAATTACCAAAATAGTATGAAGGAAGGAGGGTTGTAAACTCCTTTCAAACAAAAAAATTACGAAAAACATAAATGCTCCAGCTATCCAATACTTCTTGGAAATAGAAACAATTTCAAAAAAGCCAAAATTTTTTCTTACTAAGTAGAATTGTACACCAGTTACGATACATTCAGTCAACAAAGTTGAAATAGCAACCCCTATAGATTGATATCTTGGAATGAGCACCAAATTAATCAAAAAATTAAAGACTGCTCCTATCACTACAGATAGGGTCAGTTCATTTTGCCGATTGGTGGGCAGCAAATACTGGATGCCAATTACATTGCTAAGACCTATGGCAACCAGGATTCCGCTGATGATCTGCAAAATAACCCCCGTTTTTTCATACCCCGGACCATAAAACCAAGGCACAAAATTGGGAGCAATGGCCATAAGTCCCAAACACATGGGAATGGTCAAAAACCAGGTAAATTGGAACGAACGCAGCATATACCGCTTTACCTCAGCCTGCAGCCCTTGGGCATAGGCATAGGAAATACGGGGCAGCATCACCGTTCCCAGGGACGTGGCCAGGGTCAGCAACAGCTTTACTAGCTTATCTGCCTGCTCATAATAGCCATTTTCTGCATAGGAGGCTGAAAATAGACCTAGCATAGTTTTGTTCAATACCACGTAAATCTGAATGGCAATCTGGGGCAAGAACATCTGCCAGATAATTAGGAAGTTGCGAAAGGGTTTCCATTCCCGAATGGGAACCTTGACCAGATGCTCTGGCAAATACAGCCAAATTAGAATGCCGGAGAGGACATTCATCCCACCCATCAGGGCCGTATATTTCAGCACATCAGACGCTTGATGAATGAGCAAAAAGATTGAGGCCACATTCAAGATCCGCACCAAAAAATTCCGGAAGACAATCTTACCAAATTCTTCCAGACCTTGAAAGAACCAGGATATATCAAAGGCTACGGCCACAATATTGAGCGCCTGGAGCCAATAGATGGTATGGGAAACCTGCCAGGAAGCTACTACAAAATAATACACTACCAGGTTTACCAATACCAACAAAAACCGCAGCACACTGACTTCATAGAAGGTTCGGCTTTGCCGGTAGGTATCCTCCTGAGCATAAGCGATTTCCCGCTGGGCGTAGTTGGATACCCCCAGGTTTGCTGCCAGTACAAAGTAGGTCACCACGGAAAAGGTAAAACTATATTCCCCAATGCCATTCGGACCCAATACCCGGGACAGATACGGAATGGTAATGAATGGAGTAATCAGTGTCAGTACCTGATAGCTCAGGTTATAAATATAATTTCGCGTGATACTTTTTGCCATTCTATCTGCTCCTATAACCTTGATCACTTAATATTTCAAAAAAACCTAATTGTTGTAATGAATATCAAGTTAAAGATAAGTAGTATTCTTCTAATTTAACTGCTTCTCTAGTAATATCATACCCTTTTTCAATGATGCCAGAAACGTCTTGATATCGCTTATATTTTGCATGTTCAACAACAAACTGAGCCCAACATTGATAACCTTTTTTTAGTGACATAAACGAAAGATGATTGGTGAGTTTCACTTCTTGAGGAATATTCTCTCTACTGGTCAATACTTCTAAGCCAGCACACTGTGCTTCTACCAAGACGATGCCCAAGCCTTCATAAAGGGACGGAAAAAGAAAGAAATCAAAAGCCTGATATAAATCATTTACGTCTGATCGTATACCAAGAAACTTAACTTTTGCTTTCAACTGAAGTTCTTCAACCCGTTTCCTTAACCTATCCTCATCCTCTCCCCCACCTACCAAAATAAGTAAGGCATTGGGAATTCTCGAAGAAATTTCATTAAATACATCTAATAAAAACAGTTGATTCTTTTGGGCGGTTAATCTTCCTATATGGCCAATTACAAAATGATTCGCTAGCCCTAATTCCTTACGGACTTTTTCTCGTTTCTCAGGATTAAAAGTAAAATTTTTAATATCTATGGCATTTCTAATAATCTTAAACGGTTTATCTCTAAACAGGAAATCTCCTGCCAATTTCGAACAAGCAATGCGATCTGTAGCCATTCTATTGCCGAGATACAAAAGTGGGATATTGCGCAATTTATGCGTAATAGTATCCGCTGCAGAAGGCTGATGACTATGCAGTATACAATGCTTTACACCATATTTTTTTGCGATATAGAAATAAAACGGGGCCGCATTTGCCATATGACAATGAATAATTTGATATCCTGGATGTTCCAGAAAAAATTCTTCTATTTGCTGTAATAAGTTTGGCATATTTTTCATGGAAAAAACAGGAAATTTATATACACGACCACCATTTTGCAGGATTTCATTTTCAAAAGAACAATCTAATTTTGTATGAGTAATGAAATCAAATTGTACTTTATCCCGGTCAATATTCCGGTAATAGTTCATCACATAGCTTTCCATGCCGCCGCTATAATTTAGTGCTGGTATAATATGTAATATTCTTAAGGACTTCTGCAAGATATCACCTGCTAATCTAATATATTTTTCGTAAGTTTTATCATAATTGTTGAGCTAACTCCGAAAAAGGTCTAATTCCTATTGCAAAAAAACATCTTCTTTTCATATGTAATACTTTCTTTTTCAGTGAAAAATACAAAACAGTATAGCAATGAAAATACAATAGGAAATGAATAAAAAAACCAATTACTAAAGAAGCAAACCAGTTGCCCAACAACAGCAACTATAATACAAACGATATCCAATCTAGCTTTGAAATTTTCTCTTCTAATTACTAGATACATTCCAGTATAAAAAAGTGGAATAAAGAATAAAATCAATCCCAAAATTCCGAATTGAGCCAAGATAGCAGAAAACGCATTAATAATGGGGTATCCTGATTTTATAAATGTGATACTTAGTAAACTATTAGTCCAAAGCTGTATTTCTGCATTTTTCGTAAATTCTGCCGGGAACTGATTAACCATATACATGGACATATAGCCCTGCCCCACTCCAAATAGTGGATGTTGAATTCCAACCCTTGTCATAGCAATCATATTTCCAATTCTTGCCGCATTGGATCTCGGAGCAGTTCCCGCGGCAGAAGTAATATTATTTTCTACGTAATCTTCTGTACTCTCAGCAAGTGAAGTTAAAACTTCTGTATTAGAACCCGTTATACCTTCTATCTGCCTAATATCCTTTCCACTATTCATATTAGCTTTAATTTTTGCTTCTGCAGCCAATTGTGGAATAATTGTATCTCCACATATATAACTTCCAAAGGCAAGAACAGTAATAATACCAATTGTAAAACAAACTTTTTTCCAATGGTTATATTGTGCAACCAAACTTAGAAAAATAAAAACACCGATTTCCCCAAAATAAACAATTGTAGCAGTCCTAGACTTCGTCATAAAAATCATAAATGTAAAGTAAAAGAGGAGAATCAAATCAAATTTTTTTCTATAATTAAAGACTCGGTACCATAAAAATGGAACCAGGAAAGAAGCAATAATGCCAAAGTAAGACGGCTCTTGTGTATAACTTCTCAATTGTCCCTTCCAAAAAAGCGGTGGCCACCATCCATGGGCACCTGCAATATCATAAATTTGCCTATTTAAAAAGGCTAAAATATTTGTACAAGTTTGATTTCCTGTCCATAGCCAGCAAATTTCAAAAGCAGAATATATTCCCATTAAGAGAACCGCAGTAAATGCTGCTTTACTGATCCATGCAATTCCCCTTTGCGGATTTTTTTGATATAAATCAGTAATTAATAAAAAAAAGCCTATTAGCGGTAGTAAAAAGCTTTTTAGTAATGCAACTATATTAGAGCAAAAATACTTTACGTGTAAAAGTGTGGTAGATGTAACAATATCTGGCCAAATATGAGCAATAATCCTTACTACAGATGTATCCTTTAAATAATTATCGGCAGCTATTGACCAAAAAGGAAATTGATAAGCACCTATAGCTGTACACAAAATAGGCCAAAGGCAAAATATACCAATATACTTAGCATGAGGTATTTTAAACTCTTTGCATTTAATATAATTTAACAGAAAGACAAAACAAGCTAAACATAGGAGCATAAATGGAATATTATTGCCAAAAATTGGAAGCTTATATTTTTGAGAAATCGTGGTTAACGGTAAGCAGATAATGATAAATAATAATAGCCATTCTTCTGTTTTTTCATATATATTCTTCACTATGTTTCTCCTAAAACAGATTATTATTTTTGTCTTTCTGATTGATTAAATTATTTTGGCTAAATCTGTTAAGTCTTAATCCTTCAGTAATCGGTAAGAAGACAGTCAAATTTATAATTATCAACTATTTATTTTCAAATTTTCTTTTTAAAAATTTAATTCCTTTCTTTACCCAATCAATTTTTTCCAGGAATACCACAGAAACTTCGCAAATCCGCAGTTGCTGCTTTTCCAGCCACACATTAAATAACCGTTCAGACAGAAATCCATACAGCCGCTGTTCATAGGAACTATAGCCTGTCATATCCACTTGCTTTTCCATCGCAAAAAGAATCGTAAAGAGCCACTGACAATAAGCATCAAACAGACTTTTCTTCATCACAAACATATTGAGAATATGCAGGGATCGGCGGTTCATGACCTGAGTAAAGGCTTCACTATATTCGGGGTACAATTCCCCCACCAAGCGTTCGGCCAGGTCCAGATCCTTTTTATAATGGGCATGTTCGTACTGGCTCCGGACCGTTTCAATATAATAATGACGTTTTTCGGGAAGAATCACGTCATATTGCCGCAGCAGCCGCTCATAATCCTTCTGGTGGAAAATGGCCTGCTTCTTCTTTTCGAGATCATTGGTATGAGTATTTCTTCCAAAGTACCTCCGGTAATGGCACAGGCCGATATATTCACAATCCAGGTTCTTCCAAGCCCAATACAACCCTGTCAGCTCACAAAAATAGGGATTCTTGGCTGAAATATTGTCTCCGGTATTATCCGGGGTATAACCCAAGGGCCGTTTACCCTCAGCCCCCACCTGTAGTGGCAGATAAACTGGATCTTCCGGCATCCAATAGGCTTTATGGGCTGCAACTAATATTTTAATATCCATTGTTTCCGTACTCCCTGCTCAGGTTTTCTCTTAATATGCACCTTTATGGCTCAACACTACGCCTACCGTTTTCCAAAGCAGCATAATATCCAGCCATACGGACCAGTTCCGCACATACCAGGAGTCCATCTGGACCCGCTCCTCATAGGTGGTATCGCTGCGGCCGTTTACCTGCCACATGCCGGTAATGCCAGGGTGGACCATATAGAAATCGTGGATATAGTCCCCGTACTTGGGAATCTCCGCTGTCACAATGGGGCGGGGTCCCACAAGGCTCATTTCTCCCCGGAGCACGTTAAACAGCTGGGGCAGTTCGTCCAGGCTGGTACGACGGAGAATCCGGCCCATCCGGGTGACCCGGGGATCGTCTTTTAGTTTAAACTCAGCGTCCCATTCCTTTTTGGCTTCCGGATTGGCGGCCAGGTATTCTTTCAGTTTCGCGTCTGCGTCCACGCACATGCTGCGGAATTTCAGGCAGGGAAATTCTTTCCCGTCTTTCCCAATGCGTTTGTGGGCAAAGAACACGGGACCTGGAGAATCTAATTTCACCAGAATGGCCAGCAGCAGCAAAACGGGACTGATGAAAATGGTACCAATGGTCGTTACCACCAAGTCAAAAATCCGTTTCACCAGCCGGTTATAAGGCCGAGCCAGGTTGTTCTGGAGACTCATGAGCGGCACCCGCTCCTGGTACACGTTCTCCACCACTACCCCGTTCAGGGGCAGGCCAATTAGGTCGGGCACAAAGGACAGGTTCCGTACCAAAGGCTGGATTCTGTGCATCAGCTGGTCCAGTTTAGCCGGAGGCAGCCCTGGGGCTGCAATAAACACGTCCTGGACTTCCGTCTGTTGGATGATTTCCGGGATATCGTGAAAGGTGCCCAGGTAGGGCAAATCCCCTACATTTTCCTTCTGGGGCCCACCATCGTCCACATAGCCTACAATATGAAAGGCCATGCCAATGTCTTCCCGAAGCCCCCGCAGCAGCAGCCGGGCGGTTTTTCCCCCGCCTACCAGGAGCACAGGAATCCGGCCCACCCCGGCCCATTCCAAGACCCAGGTCATAACATACCGGGAAATGGCCGCAAAAATAAAGGACAGAATCCAAAATAGACCAACAAACAGCCGGGAAGTACTGGCTGCAATATGGGTAGCGTACATGAAAAAGATAATGAAAATAATGGCGTAGGTACAAGCATCAAACATCCGCTGGAGCATTTTCCAGAAGGCCATCCTGCGCTGGTACACCTGAGCGTGCCGAAAAAATAGGATAAACGACAGCGGAAATACCAGGTAGAAATTGGCCCAGGCAATATGAAAATACTGGCTGCCCATAATGCAGTTTCGCAGGGAATATGCACAAGACTCAGCCAGTAATATAAACAGCCAGTCGGTGATGGTAAACACTGCCGGCAGGAAATAATTCAAGTGGTGATGAATAAAAGAGCTGGAGGAAGACATGGTTTTCTCAGCTGCGGTCATAGTCGATTCTCCCCTTTAACAGATTTTCCTTAATACCCCATGTATAAAAAGCGTATATAAAAAATTATACCCTTTTAGGCTGGCTTTTACAAGAAAACAGGCGGCTTACAGCGGGGATTTATTATCCGAGAAGAAATTTCTTATAAAACTATGAAAAGCCGTCTGACAAACGAAACAGTTTTTGTCAGACGGCCTTCTTATATATAATTCAAACAATGGACGTCTTTCTTATCAATTCCCATCATCATCTGATTTAGAGAATACAAATAACCACAAAATCGGCAAAACTAACACATACACAAAGGAATATCGAAAAACAGCTGACGCAGGAGTGGATAACAGTAAGGTCCCCATATTGGCCAGCGCAGGTATAGCAAATAATATGAGTCGCTTTTTCCCCTGAACATATAGCATGCCGCAGGCCAATACTGTTAGCCAAAAACATAAACCTGAACCAAAAAAGCGGCTATGTGCAAACTGCCATTTTCCCAGAGTATTTTTAATGCCATTGGGTATAGGTAAATCTCCCACACCCAGCATATTATTATTCGCCGGACTTACCGGTATATGTTCATCAATTAGTGCCCACCCAAAGCGGGATTGGTCTTTCTGATCATACCAAATCCAATTCCAAATATGGTACGTTTCCAGCATCCAGGCCTCCATATATAAACGTGGATTTTTTAAGCCCATTACCATCCATCTGTGCATAAATTCCTGTTTCTTCTGATTCAATAAATCCCGTTTAAAATTATCTTGCCATTTGATGCTATCCACTGAAAAAGGAGTTGAACTGTGCCATTGTTTTTCTGGCAGGAAACTCTCCATAAATGTTTTGTCATCTATTGTAAGATTGCCTTTCAAAACATATACTCTGCTCATTTGCTGCAAGGGGATGGCGACTGCTTCCTGAAATTGTGGCTGTTTATGAACTGTGCTAAGTAAAATACGACCGGGAAGTGTCACAACAAGTATTGCTGCTAAGAATGCCACAACGATTTTTTTATTTCTATATTGGATTCCTGCAATAACAGCCAAAAGCAAAGCAATAGCTGCCCCATTGGTTCTAAAAGCCATCAGCCCCACTGTTAATAAAGCAAATTGCAAAGAAGACCTCCAAGAACCATCATTCTTTTCAATCATATAAAAAGAGCAAAGCAGCAATATGGCTGAAAACATCGGATCCCGGACTGCTGCAATGGCATAATTCCCCACCATAGGAAATAAGCCAAAATAGAGCAGCAGAAGCCACCCCACTTTACTATTCCGAGTCACAGCTGCCATCTTGCAGGTAACCCAACCCAAAATCACACTCATAAAAAAAGTTTGCAATAAACTAAATAAAAAGATGCCGATTTCCCACGTGCCAAATAGATACTTACTAATTTTCCCAAAACTGCCTAAAGCTAAGGAATAAATCCAGGGAAATTGAACAGTGACTCTTCGTGGAGAACTAAGTATGGCGACAGTATCGTTCATCCCGGCACCAGGATATAAAACCAGGAGAAAAGGCAGCCATAACAAAAATAAAATAGCAGCTGCCTGCTTCAAAGATAAAAATTTTCCACTTATTTGGGGGAAGCTAGCCAGCCTGCTGCCATGCTTAAAGAAAAATAATAAAATACCAAAAAACAGCACAAACAAACCCAAAATCCATAACCCGTCCTGCGGTGCCAATAGTGGTTCAGCTACATTTTTAATCCAACCTAGTTTTATCCAACGTTCTATTTTACAAGTATAAAAAAATGATACTGACATGGGGATGCCCAAGATGGCCGCTGCTAATTTTTCTCTTTTTCCCATACACAGCTCCTTAATTCATTTCTCTAGCCATTATTGCAAAGCATATTTTTTCCCAAAATAATTCCATAAAGTTACAATAGCGGTAGAAACAATTTTTGCCAACATATAATACAGCTGAATTTTCTCTACCATAAACCACATACAACATTGATTAAGAATTAGCCCTATACAGCTGACCACAATAAAGCCCATAAGAGATTTTAAATTTTGTTCTGCATCTTTAAATACATATTTTGCGCAAAGCAAATAATTGACTAACACGGCAACAGAAAAAGATATCCCAGAAGAAATAAGGTAACTGATACCTGCATACTCGGTACAAGCAAATAAAAGTCCATAATCAATAAAGAAAGTAAATGCCCCTACAAGGCAAAACTTTGCAAATTCTCGTCCTTCTCCCATTTATTTCTCCTGCAGCATTTTAATGATATTCATTTGCAGCTCGAAGAATTGTCTATCTTTCAAAGCAGCGGTATCCAATATAAAACCACAAACAAACGATAGACATGCTGCCAGCATCATAACTGAGGATACGACCAAAGTAGGAAATCGAGGTACCAGGCCTGTAGCAAGATATTCACTGAATACTGGAATAAACAAGCCTATAGCCACAAGGGCAAGAATAAGCCCAAGACAAGAATAAGCCCAAGAGCAGAAAAAAACTTAAGTGGTTTATAATTCTTATAAAGCATAAAAATTGTTATCAGAACTTTCATACCATCTGTAAAGGTATTCAGTTTACTAAAGCTTCCTGTAGGCCGATCACGATATTGAACAGGGACAGAGCGCAGCAAAAGATTTTTATCTAGCGCATGGATGGTCATCTCGGTTTCAATCTCAAAGCCCTTGGATAATACCGGAAAGGTTTTGACAAACAAAGGAGAAAACGCTCTATAGCCTGTCATTACATCATAAATATGTGCGGTGTCACCCCAAAAAGCATTGATAAATTTTCGCACCAGCACATTGCCAAAGCCATGAAAAGCACGGGTATTTTCCTCAAAGTAGGTGGAAGAAAGACGGTCACCAATGACCATATCCGCTTTCCCTGCCATCACTAAACCACACATTTCCTTGGCATTTTCCGCAGGATACGTATCATCACCATCTATCATCAAATAGCAATCAGCATCGATATCCCGAAACATGGAGCGAATTACATTCCCTTTCCCCTGCCGATATTCATATTTAACAATAGCTCCGGCTGCACGGGCTATTGCATCAGTCCCATCCTGGGAGTTATTATCGTAGACATAAATATCTGCTTCCGGCAAAGCTCTTTGATAGTCTTGAACGACTTTCTTTATGGTTTTGCCTTCATTGTAGCAAGGTATTAATACCGCTATTTTCGACATATTCCATTACCCCTTATAGAAACTCTGATTTTATACAAAAGATTACATATAAGATTTTAAAGTACTGATTTTTTTATTATATACCCCAATAGGAGGCATTTACAAGAAAACAAGGAGGGTATTACCAATATCATTGTTTTTCCTCAAAAAGCTTCCTGATAGGCAACAAGCCGCCTGACAAGGAATCTCTCCTCATCAGACGGCTTGCTTATTCCGTATTCGCTTATGCCGCATGGCCCAGGTATTCGTACCCGGCTTTGGAAGATTTTATCTATTACCATGGCTTCTTTTACTGTTTCATATACACTTATTACTTATTCCAGCTTCCGTTCTCCATGAAGGGTCCGGAGATTTTCTTTATCTCTGTCATAAGCAGGACTTCCCAAGGTAAATTGTGGTTCAATCAGGGGTAGGTTCTGAATGCCCATCAGCTCCACCAACAGGTTATAGGCCAGGTCATTGGTCCAATAGTTCTGCCGCTGCTGGGAAAGGGTCCGGTACAAAGCCGGATTCTGCTGTTGGTAGGCGGGAGATAGTATCAGAATCAAGGGGATATGGCTCATGGGCGGGGTAAATTTGGTACTCTCGTGGCTCTTTCCCTGCTCTACTTCTTCGCCATGATCAGAGAAATACACCAGGCCCTGGAAATGGGGATTCTTACTGGCCAGTTGGTAAATCTGCTTCAGTACATCATCTGTGTATAGGACTGCATTGTCGTACTGGTCCACTTGGGGATTGGCACTGCCGGTAAACTGTGCAAATTCTGCCGGATAGCGGTCAGGGTATTTGGTATGCTCACCCATTAAATGGATGACAATCAGGGCGTTCTCTGCCTGGGACAGGTCTTTGGCGGCTTTTTCCACCAGCAGGCCATCATGATAGGCTGCATAACTGCTCTCTCCGATTTCTCCGTTGAGCCAGACCTGATGCTGGGCGGTAGAACCTATTTCTGTAACCGGAGTAGCCCAAGCGCCATACCGGGTCTGGTTGCTGAACCAGTAGGTGGAAAAGCCTGCGGCTTGGTCCACTTCTGTAAGGGAATAGGCGTCTTCCGGTTTTACCTGGTTGTACTGATTTTTTTCAGTAAGGGCATAGGTCAGGGTAGGCACGGTATGGGTATGGTTGGAATAGGCATGGGGAAAAATCAGGGCTTTCTTTTCCTGGGCCAGTTGGCTAAGAAACGGCGTGGTTGCCCTGGCATAGCCATATACCCCCATATGGTCCCGGGTATTGGATTCGCCGATGACCAGCACGTACAGACCCTGATGGCCGGGTCTTACCGGAAGCGTTCCCAATTGGGCCAGTTGGGCCTGGCGTTTGGCCTTGTTGGCAGCAAAGTCCTGGTAGCTGCGGACAGAATCCCGCACAGCAATGATAATCCGGAAGAGTTCGTAGCGCTGAAAACTTTGGGCCGTTGTTTGGCCGGACATAAAAAGAATCGGCCGTATAAGAAGAAGGCTCACCGGAAGCAGCACCAGGCTGCCCTTGGTAAATTTTTGGCTGCGCTTGGAAGGGTTTCCTGTCTGGCATACATAGTGCAGGATTTTATAGAACCCCAGGCCAAACAATACCAGCACCGGCACCACCAGCAGCAGGTGGGATGTAGGTTGAGAGCTAAGGTAATCCAGAGCTTCCTTCAAATTGGTCTGGTAGACGGTCATAACAATATCCGGCCGCAGATAATGCCGGCTTATGGCAAAATAGCCCCAGAAAATAGTATTAAAGAGAGACAATACCAGGAGTCCTGCCCCTAGAAGGACATTGCCGATGCATTTTCCCAACAGCGGTATCCCCAGGGTATTCCCTGCCTGCCGAATAAATACCCAAAAGAGCAGCAGTCCTGCCCAAAGAGCCCCGGCAAAAGTCATATTCCCCAGTACCATATAAGGCGTCAGCTGGGCATGATCCAGCAGCTGCACCCAGGAACCTGAAGTCAAAAAGAATGTCATAAAGGCTGTAATGCCCAGGTAGCGGGTATCGTAATGCCAATAATACCCTGCCAGGGCATTTAACAATGCCGCAAATAAGACATATCGAAACCCATGCAGATACGGTGCCCCTGCAATTAAGGAAAGAATCACATACAGCAGGAGCATATAAACAATACAGAATACCCCCGCCTTGCGTAAATTCTCTCGCTTCTCCCCAAAATTCAAATGCATACCAACACTCCTTGTTCTAATTGGATTCGGAAAATACCATATTTTGTAATGTATATGTAAAGATTGTAGCAAGAATAAGAAAATAAAGCAAATTGAGGGCGTTGGGTGTTGACGGGCAGGGTGTGTTTTGAATCTGCCAATGCGGGGCCGGTACTCCGTTAATGCTTACATAAAACAAGCCGCCTGACAGGAGCTTTCTCCTCATCAGACGGCTTGCTTTATTCCATATTCGCTTATGCCGCATGGCCTTGGTATTCATACCCGGCTTTAGTAATGGCTTCTTTCACCTGTGCCTCATCCAAGGGCTGGGTGGTAACTACTACAGCATTTCCGGCTTCGTGGCTGGGGGCTGCGCTGACTACACCCGGCAGGGCTTCCAGTGCTTTCTTCACTCTGCCTTCGCAATGGGCGCACATCATGCCTTTGACGTTGAGAGTAATGGTAGTTTCCTTAGGGGCTTCGGCCCGGCCCAGGTATTCATACCCTGCTTTGGTAATGGCTGCTTTCACCGCAGCGTCATCCAGGGGCTGGGTGGTGACCACCACAGCATTCCCGGCTTCGTGGCTGGGAGCTGCGCTGACTACGCCCGGCAGAGCATCCAATGCTTTCTTCACTCTGCCTTCGCAATGGGCGCACATCATGCCTTTCACGTTGAGGGTGACTGTGGTTTCCTTGGGGGCTTCGGCCCGGCCCAGGTATTCATACCCGGCCTTGGCAATAGTTTCTTTCACCGCAGCGTCATCCAGGAGCTGGGTGGTGACCACTACAGCATTCCCAGCTTCGTGGCTGGGGGCTGCGCTGACTACCCCCGGCAGGGCTTCCAGTGCTTTCTTCACTCTGCCTTCGCAATGGGCACACATCATGCCTTTTACGTTGAGGGTAATGGTTTGGCCTTGGGCAGGCTGTTCCGGCAGGGGTGCTCCCTGGAGTTTCACAGGGGCTGCTGGCACGGGGCAGGCAGTTGCAGGTGCGGGGTTCAGCTGTTCCTTCAGAACGGCTTCCCGGGCATCGTTTTTCCGTTTCTTATCGTGACCGGCGTTATGGAGCTTGAACAGGTTCAGCCGCAGGGCATTCATGCATACGGTGAAGCTGGACACGCTCATGGCGGCGGCGCCAACCATGGGGTTCATCTTGTAGGAGAACAGGCCGGCGGCCAGGGGAATAC
The DNA here is from genome assembly GCF_003472805.1 of Acidaminococcus sp. AM05-11. Lineage (NCBI taxonomy): Bacteria > Bacillati > Bacillota > Negativicutes > Acidaminococcales > Acidaminococcaceae > Acidaminococcus > Acidaminococcus sp. AM05-11. The sequence goes on from NZ_QRMX01000026.1 coordinate 20,346, forward strand.
AGATCACGTTGTAGAAGAAGGCCCAGAACAGGTTCTCGTGAATATTGGTGACGGTGCCCCGGCTCAGCCGGACGGCAGCGGACACATCGGACAGGCGGCTGTTCATCAGGACGATATCGGCAGAATCAATGGCCACGTCGGCACCGGCGCCAATGGCGATACCGATGTCAGCCCGGGTCAGGGCCGGGGCGTCGTTGATGCCGTCCCCTACCATGGCTACGGAGCCAAACTGCTGGAGCTTGCGGATCACGGCTTCCTTGCCTTCCGGCAGGACGCCGGCAACTACCTTGTCCACCCCGGCCTGGCGGCCAATGGCTTCAGCGGTGCGTTCGTTATCCCCGGTCAGCATGACCACGGTGATGCCCATGTTTTGCAGTTCCTTGATAGCTTTGGCAGAGTCTTCCTTAATGACATCGGCTACGGCAATCAGGCCAGCAGCCTTGCCATTTGCGGCAAACAGCAGCGGGGTTTTCCCGTCAGAGGCCAGTTCAGCCGCTTTGGCTTCCAGTTCCTGGGTTACCGCCCTCAGGGAGCGCAGGTAGGTCAGGCTGCCCCCTACCAGTTTCTCTCCGCCGCGGGTGACTTCCAGACCGTTCCCGGGCAGGGCTTTAAAATCATCGACGGTTTCGGCCTTCAGGCCGTTTTTATCTGCTTCCTCTACCACAGCCTTGGCCAGCGGATGCTCGGATTTTTGTTCCAGGTCATAGGCCAGCTGCAGCAGGCTTTCTTTGGTATAGCCAGGGGCGGGCACAATATCCGTTACCTTGGGCTGCCCTTTGGTAATGGTACCGGTTTTATCCAAGGCCACAATGGAGACCTTGCCGGCTGCTTCCAGGGACTGGGAGGTTTTGAACAGGATACCGTTCTTGGCACCTACGCCGCTGCCCACCATAATAGCTACAGGAGTTGCCAGGCCCAGGGCGCAGGGGCAGGCGATAACCAGCACCGCAATCCCCCGGGCAATGGCCTGGCCCAGCGGGGCGCCGGCAAAGAGCCAGCCCAAAGTGGTGACCACGGCCACCCCGATGATGGTGGGGACGAACACCGCAGAAACCTTATCCGCAATCCGGGCAATGGGGGCCTTGGTGGCCGCCGCATCGCTGACCAGTTTGATAATCTGGCTCAGGGTGGTGTCTTCCCCTACCCGGGTAGCCCGGCATTCCAGGTACCCGGATTGGTTCATGGTGGCGGTGGAAACCTTGTCCCCAGGGTTCTTGTCCACCGGCAGGCTTTCGCCCGTCAGGGCGGATTCGTTTACCGCAGAAGAACCCTTGACCACCACACCGTCCACAGGGATATTTTCCCCAGGGCGCACGGCGAAAATGTCGCCGATCTGCACATCATCAATGGAGACCGTAACCTCCTGGCCGTCCCGGAGCAGCACCGCTGTCTTGGGAGCCATCTTCATCAGCCCCTTCAGGGCATCCGTGGTCCGGCCCTTGGACATGGCCTCCAGCATCTTCCCTAAGGTAATCAAGGAAGGAATCATAGCTGCCGTTTCAAAGTACAAATCCCCTTTGTACAGCGGCAGCAGCTGGGCGTAGGAAGCGCCCTGACTCATGAGATAGGAAATATTGTAGAACACCGCCGTGCTCCACAGGAAAGAAACCGAGGAGCCCAAAGCAACCAGCGTATCCATATTGGGAGCCCCGTGCATCAGGGACTTGAACCCGCTGATGAAGAACGCCCGGTTGATGCCCATGACAATGAGAGCCAGGAACACCTGGGTCAGCATCAGCCCCGGCAGATTCCCGGAGAGAAGCTCGGGCACCGGCCAGTTCAGCATATTGTGCCCCATGGTGAGATACATCAGCACTACCAGGAAGCCCAAGGAAAGAATCAACCGCCGGCGCAATTTCGGCGTATCATGATCCTTCAGCGCCTCCTCGTCCGCCGCCAGCTTCTCAGCTACCCCCTGCTTCTGGGTCTGCGCACCCTTGACAGAAGCACCATAGCCAGCATCCTCCACGGCCTTAATAATGGTCGCATCGTCAGCGGAACCCTCCACCCCCATACTATTGGTCAAAAGCGATACCGACACAGATTTGACCCCGGGGACGGCAGCCACCGCCTTCTCCACATGCGCCTGACAAGAGGCGCACGTCATACCCGTTACCATATATTGTTTCACGGAAAAGACCTCCTTGACGGACAAATCGAAAAAGGATTTGTCGAAATGAAAGGCAGGGAAGAAAGAGAGAAGAAAGAGTGGGACAAAATGACAAGATTGATTGTTCCACATACCCTACCTAGGTATTGTTTGCATGATAATCATAGCAAAGGAGGAGAAATTTGTCAATAGTACTGAAGGTGTGTACAGTAGTTGAGAGAGGAATCGATTGGAAGGAGGGGAGAAATACAGTAGAATTGGAAGAATGAAGAAAAATACCAACAGCTTGAAGCCAGGGGCAGCGGAAGGCTTCAAGCTGTTGAGGAATCAAGATGAAGGTATTGATTGCGGGGGGAGCCCCCGTCTGCCGCCCCCCTGCGCCCCTAGCAGCTGGGGAATTCGTCAATTATACTAAAGGTGTGTACAGTGGTAGGGAGAGGAATCGATTGGAGGAAAGGGAGAAATACAGTAGAATTGGAGGATTAAAGAAAAATACCAACAGCTTGAAGCCGGGGCAGCGGGAGGCTTCAAGCTGTTGAGGAATCAAGATGAAGGTATTGATTGCGGGGGGAGCCCCCGTCTGCCGCCCCCCTGCACCTCTAGTGGCTGAGGAATTCGTCAATTGTACTGAAGGTGTACATTAGTTGGGAGAGGAAAAAGCAGAGAGGAAATGTAATATACGGTGGAGCTAAAAGAATAAGGAAAATACCAACAGCTTGAAGCCCGGGACAATGGGAGGCTTCAAGCTGTTGAGGAATCAAGATGAAGGTATTGATCGGGAGGGGGAGCCCCCGTCTGCCGCCCCCCTGCGCCTCTAGTAGCTGGGGAATAGGAGGGTAAGGCAGACGGCCGGTGGCCGCAAACGCCTGGGTAAATAGCCTAATGCCTGAATGAGAAACGTAAATCCCAATATCAAGCCTACCTCTCCTAGAATTTCGGCCGAAGGCCTTTGCCTTCCACTTAACAGTGCGCTGCTTGGCACGCACTGTAGAAGGGGAAGGAACGTTCCGCCCCCAGTGCAGAAGCGGAACAAGGTTGGGGTTCAACACCAGGATGCCCGGAGGGCTAAGTCATGTATTCCAGTAGTTCACTACTGAAATCATAATGCCTGGACCGCCCCAACCGCCTTCCTGGCGTCAGGCACCTTCCCCGCCTTGCACCACTGTGGGGCGGAGAAGGCAAGCGGCCGGTGGCCGCTAAAATCTGCTGAAAAGAATTAGTAACTGGTTTAAACCAGGCGTTATGAGCTGAATCTGCACTGACCAATTGATAATCATAATACCCGAATGAGAAACGTAAAACCCAATTTCAAGCAGACCTTTCCCAGCATTTCGGCCGAAGGCCGCTGCCTTCCCCTTAACAGTGCGCTGCTTGGCACGCACTGTAGAAGAGGAAGGTGCCGGCGAATTAGCCGGCGGATGGAGTTTACAACAAGGTATGGGCGTGAATTGGTACACTGGGAATTTATTGATGATAAATCCTGCACTCATAAAAATTGGGAATTGAGAGAATCAAGGATTGTAGTGCAGAACAATCTAGTCAGCAAGTCGATAACTACTGCCTAAAATAGTACCCGTTTCCCGTTCCTATGCCCATTCTTCCCGTTCGTTCTCAAGCTATAGACAGCCCCTATTTGTTTCGTTACTATGAGGATATCTATGCGCAAAGGAGTAAGAATTATGGAATATACGCAGACAGAACGACACAAAGAACTGATGAACAATGCCCGAGAATTACGGAAAAACATGACCAAGCAAGAGAGGAAACTATGGTACAACTTCCTCCGCGGCTACTGGATCAGATGGCGCAGGCAAAAAGTAATCGGAGAATATATCGTTGATTTTTACTGTGTCCAATTAAAGCTGGCCATTGAATTGGACGGCAGTCAACATTATGAAGATGCTGCAAGGGTATATGATCAAAAGCGCACGGAATTTCTAGCCAAAATGGGAATTCAGGTATTGCGATATACGAATTTGGAAGTAAATCAACAATTTGATGTGGTTTGTACAGACATTGATAATAAAGTGAAGGCTATGGTTGAAAAAATGAACCGATATCATATGAAAATTACCGCACGGAAGAAAAAAGAATTAGATGAGTAAAAGGAGTATTGCCTGGATGAAAAAATAATACCTGGCCTGCCCCAACCGCCTTCCTGGCGTCAGGCACCTTCCCTACGTCCACTCTCCCCCTCTGCGCCTCTAGTAGCCTTGGAATAGGCGCATCTCCCCCATTTCAGCCGTTTCCACGGCGAAATGGAGGAGACAATGGGCGGAGAAGGCTAGCAGCCGGTGGCCGCAAAAACCGAATGAAAGCCATAATACCCGAATGAGAAACGTAAAACCCAATATCAAGCGGACCTCTCCCAGGATTTCGGCCGAAGGCCGCTGCCTTCCACTTAACAGTGCGCTGCTTGGCACGCACTGTAGAAGAGGAAGGTGCCGGCAATTCGCCCGCGGATGGAGTTCGCAACCAAAATGCCCGGAGGGCTAAGTCATGTATTCCAGTAGTTCACTACTGAAATCATAATGTCTGGACCGCCCCAACCGCCTTCCTGACGTCAGGCACCTTCCCCGCCTTGGACCACTGTGGGGCGGAGAAGGCAAGCGGGCGGTGCCCGCTAACACCTGGATGAAAACCGCAATACCCGGCATTCGACAGACCTCTCCCAACATTTCGGCCGAAGGCCGTATGCCTTCCACTTAACAGTGCGCTGCTTGGCACGCACTGTAGAAGGGGAAGGAACGTTCCGCCCCCAGTGCAAAAGCGGAACAAGGTTGGGGTTCAACACCAGGATTAGATGCAAACTGAGAAATGTAAAACGCTTGGCTGGCCCCAACCGCCTTCCTGACGTCAGGCATCTTCCCCACGTCCACTCTCCCCCTCTGCGCCTCTAGTAGCCTTGGAATAGGCGCATCTCCCCCCTTTCAGCCGTTTCCACGGCGGAATGGAGGAGACAATGGGCGGAGAAGGCAGGCGGCCGGGGGCCGCAAAAACCGAATGAAAACCATAATACCCGAATGAGAAACGTAAAGCTCAATATCAAGCCGACCTTTCCCAGTATTTCGGCCGAAGGCCGTATGCCTTCCACTTAACAGTGCGCTGCTTGGCACGCACTGTAGAAGGGGAAGGTGCCGGCGAATTAGCCGGCGGATGGAGTTCGCAACAAAAATGCCCGGAGGGCCAAATCTGGTTTTAGCACTTCTCAATTAAAAGCGTAATACCTGGGCGGCCCTATCCGCCTTCCTGACGTCAGGCACCTTCCCTACGTCCACTCTCCCCCTCTGCGCCTCTAGCAGCTTTGAAATAGGCGCATCTCCCCCATTTCAGCCGTTTCCACGGCGAAATGGAGGAGACAATGGGCGGAGAAGGCAGGCGGCCGGTGGCCGCAAAAACCGAATGAAAACCATAATACCCGAATGAGAAACGTAAAGCTCAATATCAAGCCGACCTTTCCCAACATTTCGGCCGAAGGCCGTATGCCTTCCACTTAACAGTGCGCTGCTTGGCACGCACTGTAGAAGGGGAAGGAACGTTCCGCCCCCAGTGCAAAAGCGGAACAAGGTTGGGGTTCAACACCAGGATTAGATGCAAACTGAGAAATGTAAAACGCTTGGCCTGCCCCAACCGCCTTCCTGGCGTCAGGCACCTTCCCTTGAACACGCCCCATCTGCGCCTTTGGAATT
>NZ_QRMX01000027.1:0-25046 GCF_003472805.1 Acidaminococcus sp. AM05-11
GCAGAGTGGTAAAAAAAGTCCGTGCACATGGCAAAATCGTATCGGTATATTCAGTCATAGCGGAAATGGCTGCCGGTCAGGTGCAGTACAATAAAATTGTTCTGGCCGCCAGGAACTTCTTGAAGGGCGGAAAGCAGCACTTCATCGGTTCCTTTGAAATTTTCCCGGTAATCCGCCTGCTGGGAAATGACGGTAATGCCCGCATCGGAGACAACCCCGGCTTCCTGGGTAGAAAGCCAGTAGGTGGTATAACCGGCTTTTTTGGCTAGGCTCATAAGATCCACGGCCTTTTTGAGGGGCACTCGGTTGTACTGGTTGGCACTGGTAAGAGCTTGGGTTACGGCCATAATGGTGTTGGGAAAATTGGCGTAGGAATTGGGATAAAAGAAAAAATTGGGATTCTGTTTCATGGTCCGTTCCCAGGGGGTGGAATCAAAACTGGTGGGGGCAAAGGCTGACATGGCATCCCGGGTGGCACTTTCTCCAATGACCAAAATGATGGTTCCGGGAACTTTTTGACTAATTAACTGTTCTTGGGACAGCAGCTGAAGCTTTTGTGTATTTCGGGGCAGGTTTTTCTTTAACTCCAGAAAAGCGCGCATAGGGCCGCCTTTTTGGTATAGATGCGTCAAACGGTCCAAGGGAAAGACGGAAAAGGTATAACTGCCTGTAAAGTATAACACTAAGGCCAAAACGGCAAGCTGTTTCTTGCGGGAGCTTACCGACAGGCTTTTCTGCGCAGCGGGGAAGGCCAAACTATGGACCAGCGCCAGAAAAGACCCTGCCAGAAGCAGAAGAATGGTAAGCAGCAGGGGCTGGGAAAACGTAGCCGTCAAATAGTTGTAGGCTTCCAGCGGAGTGGTGGCGATGATGGACATCAGGATGATCTCATCCATGGGTTTGCCGTAATGGACGAAATAAAACAGATAAGCCATGGCACTGGTGATTTCGCCCCACAGGGGCAGGGCACAAAGCACACCAAGCGGCAGCTGCAGCCGTCCGGCTTGGGGCAGCAGTTGCTGCAGCAGCCAGACGGTGGTGTACAGCAGGCTGGGGAAAATCCAGTAACTGCCCACGTCTTCTTGAAAATAGTCGGGAATCCAGGAAAAAACATAGCTGTAGGGAACCAGCCATAACAGCAGGAGCAGCAGGGGAAGGGACTCCAGGGAGAGCTTCCTGGAGGTTAGGCTCTCTTGGAGAAACAGGCAGCCCCAGAGGAAGACAAAGCTGCGCAGCAGCCGCAGCTGGGTGATGTGGTGCAGGGGCAGCAAGGGAGATTGAAAGAAACTAAACCAGAGCAATAGGAAAAATAGGACGATGCGCAAAGCAGTCTTGAGACTGCTGCACAGATTGTGTTTGGTGGAAGGGGCGAGTAACGGAATTTGCAACGATAAACCTCCAATATTGTGTATAATATGTGACAAAAATATTTGCCATTATTATAAGTTATATCAAAGAAAATTGAAAGAGTTGAAACAAAATGAACCGTGAACCGGGATGTCAGCTGGAAAAAATCCCTGAAACTTCTTTGCCCGTTGTATAATAAAATATACAGTTGCATTTTCTGTAGAAATTACCCTGGATGCCTGGCCTGCCAGGCTTTGTAAGGAGGCTATAGCCTATGACAAAATGGATTGCAGCAGCGGTGCAGATGGATTCCCAGGACAACCTGGAACAGAATCTGGAAGCGGCTGCCTATTACGTAAAAGAAGCGGCCCAGCGGGGAGCCCAGCTGGTGGTGTTCCCGGAATGCATGAACTACCTGGGCCGGGGTATTGCTGACCATGCAGAAAGTCTGCCGGGCGGCAGGACCTATCAGGTGATGGCCCAGCTGGCCAAGGACTACGGCCTGTGGCTGGAAGCCGGCAGCATTTATGAAACCAACGACCAGGACCCCAAGCGGCCCTATAATACCACTTATCTGCTGAGCCCGGAGGGGCAGCTGCTGGCCAAGTACCGGAAACTCCATCCCTTTGACGTGGTGCTGTCCAGCGGGGTGACCAGCCGGGAATCTGACCGGGTATGTCCCGGGGACCAGGTGGTGACGGCGGAAGCCGGAGAGCTGGGAAAACTGGGTCTGGCCATCTGCTACGATATCCGCTTTGGGGAACAGTTCCGGCTGATGGCGTTAGAAGGGGCCAAGGTGCTGACCATTCCCGCCAACTTTACGGTGAATACCGGGAAGGACCACTGGGAAGTGCTGCTCCGGGCACGGGCCATTGAAAATGAATGCTACGTGATTGCCCCGGACCAGATTGGTAAGAAACCCAAATTCCAGGCCTATGGCAATTCCCTGATCATTGACCCCTGGGGCCAGGTGATTGCCCGGGCGTCCAATAGACCGGGGATAATCCTGGCAGAAATTGACCTGGACTATGTGAAACAGGTTCGGGAAGAAACCTTTACCCTGGCCAATCGCCGGCCGGATGTGTATCAATTGGCGAGAACCAAATAGACTGTATAGTCCGTTCCAAACCCTTGGGACCGTGGGCATTCCACGGTCCTTTTGTGGTATAATAGAATGTATTGTGTTACTGAAATAGAGGGGGAAAATAGCATGAAGATTGCCATTGCCGGAACAGGCTACGTGGGAATTTCCAACGGGCTGCTTTTGGCACAGCATAACCACGTTGTGGCACTGGATATTGTGTCCGCCAAGGTGGAAATGCTGAATCGGGGAGAATCGCCTATTGAGGACCAGGATATCTCCCGTTTCTTGCAAAATAAAGCATTGGATTTTCGGGCCACTGTGGATCCCCAGGAGGCCTACGGGGAGGCGGACTATGTCATCATTGCTACGCCCACCAATTATGATCCTCAGAAGAACTTCTTTGACACGTCCTCTGTGGAAAGCGTGATTGAGCAGGTGCTTTCCATTGCTCCTGAAGCTTATATGGTCATCAAGTCCACGGTGCCGGTGGGCTATACGGAGGCTATGCGGACCCAGTACGGGACGGACCATATCCTGTTTTCTCCGGAATTTCTCCGGGAAGGGAAGGCCCTGCATGACAACCTGTACCCCTCCCGCATCGTGGTGGGCAGCGATACGCCGGCAGGCCATCGGTTTGCCCAGCTGCTGGAAGAAGGGGCTGCCAAAAAGGACGTGCCTGTGCTGTTTACGGGCTCTACGGAAGCGGAAGCCATCAAGCTGTTTGCCAATACGTACCTGGCGCTCCGGGTGGCCTATTTCAACGAACTGGATTCTTATGCGCAGGTCCGGGGCCTGAACACCCGACAGATTATCGACGGGGTTTGCCTGGATCCCCGGATTGGTGATTTCTACAACAATCCCTCCTTTGGCTACGGGGGCTACTGCCTGCCCAAGGATACCAAGCAGCTTTTGGCCAACTACCAGGACGTGCCCCAAAATCTGATTTCCGCCATTGTGGAAGCCAACCGGACCCGGAAGGACTTTATCTCCGATACCATTCTCTCTCGGAAACCGGCGGTGGTGGGGATGTACCGGCTGACCATGAAAACGGACTCGGACAATTTCCGGGCCTCCGCCATCCAGGGCGTCATGAAGCGCATCAAGGCCAAGGGCGTGCCGGTGGTGGTGTACGAACCTACCCTGAAGGAAGACGAATTTTTCCATTCCCGGGTGATTCGGGATTTGGCAGAATTTAAGAAGGTCAGCGACGTGATTGTGGCCAACCGCTGGTCGGAGGAACTGGCGGACGTGAAAGAAAAGGTCTTTACCCGGGACCTGTTTGACCGGGATTAAGAAGGGAGCAGACCATGAGCGAAAAAAAGCCTTTTGATCCAGAGAAAAAAGTCTTGATTACCGGCGCTGCCGGTTTTATCGGTTTCCACCTGGCCAAGCGGCTGCTGTCCCTGGGCGCCCAGGTGGCAGGGCTGGATAACCTGAATCCTTATTACGATGTGCATCTGAAATTGGACCGGCTGCGGGAATTGGACCTGTATCCCTCGTTTTCCTTTACCTGCGGGGACCTGGCCGATGCCGGCGCCGTAAATAGCCTGTTTGACGAATTTAAACCGGATATTGTGGTGAATCTGGCGGCCCAGGCTGGGGTCCGCTACAGCATTGACCATCCCCGGTCCTATATTGACTCCAACATTATCGGCTTCTTCAATATCCTGGAGGCCTGCCGGCATTTTCAGCCGGAGCATCTGCTGTATGCTTCCAGTTCCTCGGTGTATGGCAACCAGCAGAAGACGCCCTTTGCCACCACGGACCCGGTGGACCATCCCATCAGCCTGTATGCGGCCACCAAAAAATCCGATGAGCTGATGGCCTATACCTACAGCCACCTGTACGGCATTCCGGCTACGGGGCTGCGGTTCTTTACGGTGTATGGGCCCTTTGGCCGGCCGGACATGGCCTATTTCAGCTTCACCCGGAAGATTATGGCGGGGGAACCCATCAAGATTTTCAACCAGGGGGATATGTACCGGGACTTCACCTATGTGGACGATATCGTCGCCGGAGTAGAACGGATGCTGTGCAATCCGCCGGTACCCAACGAAACCGGGGACCGGTACAAGCTGTATAATATCGGCAACAACCATCCGGAAAAGCTCATGACCTTTATTGAAACCCTGGAGGACGTGCTGGGGAAAAAGGCCCAGAAGGAATTCCTGCCCATGCAGCCCGGGGATGTGTACCAGACCTATGCAGATGTCAGTGAGCTGGAAAAGGACTTTGGGTTTAAGCCCCAGACCTCTATCCGGGAGGGGCTGAGCCAGTTTGCCCAGTGGTATAAGAAGTATTATCGCTGACGAGGTGGGACGGTCCGCTGGATGGGCGTGGATAAAACCTCATTTGGTGGTGTGAAGAAATACTTATTCCCGAAAGAAAAAACGGCTTGCGAGTGCAAAAGAATTCGCAAGTCGTTTTTTATAGCCGTATCCAAGCCTCAAAACTTCCTCAGTCAGTCCTACGGACTGCCAGCCCCTTCACGCTTGAAGGGGCCGGTCTTAACCCCATACTGGTCATGTGCAAAACGGGTATAGGAAAGTAATCTATGGCATGTAGATAAATTTCTACTTCTATTCCCCTCTAGAACTTGACCAGTAGCGGCATAGAACGCTTCCTGAGTGGTTCGCCGTTTCCAATCAGCGGCGTCCTAACGGACTTGCTTCTTGGACGGCTATCACATAGGTCGCATATTCCAAATGTCCTTGAGAAACTGCATTGACATTTGGATGCGACCGTAAAACGTGTAGGAAGTGTCGCCGCAGGCGACGATAGAAGTTTCATTATTTTACAGTCCTCTTAATGGCTAGTGTGGTCTGCACAACTTCTATTTTAAATAAAAAAACCTCTGCCAAGCGGCAGAGGTTTTTTGTACAGGGAGGTTATTTCCAATAGTCCAGGTTGGAGGTATCCAGGCCGATGTTCTTGGCTTTGAATACGGGTTTCTTGCCTTCCTTCAGTTGGCGGCCGTAGTCGTCCATTACTTTCAGGGCGGTGTTGCTCAGGGCCATGATGGAAGGAATGTTTACCAGGCACATGAAGGCCATGGTGATATCAGCAGCAGCCCAGGCGTTGTCCATGGTCATGCCGGCACCTACGAAGATAACCAGAACGGCCAGGATGCGGTACAGGGTCATGAAGCTCTTGCCAGGGGTCTTGCTGTGGTTCAGGTAGTTCAGGCAGTTGTCCACGTAGAACAGGTTGCCAATCAGGGTGGTGAAGGCAAACAGTACCATGGCCACGGTGATCAGGATGGGGCCAACAGCGCCAAAGTCCACTTGTACAGCAGCCTGTACATAGGGGGCACCAGCCATTTCCTTGGTGGGAATAACGCCGGAGAACATGCACATGAAAGCGGTAGCGGTGCAGAGCACGGTATCGATGAATACGGACAGCATCTGTACCAGACCTTGCTGGGCAGGGTGAGCTACGTCAGCAGCGGCAGCGGCGTTAGGCGCACTGCCCACACCAGCTTCGTTGGAGTACAGGCCGCGTTTAATGCCGTACATCATGCAGGAACCGCCAATGCCGGCCAGAATCTTTTGGAAGTTGAAGGCATCGGAAAAAATTTCGACGAGAACGGTGGGAATCATATCCAGGTGCATTACAATAACCACCAGGGCCAGCAGTACGTACAGGATGCCCATGAAGGGAACCAGTTTTTCGGTGACGCTGACGATCCGTTTGCCGCCGCCGATGATGCAGTAGCCAACCAGTACGGCCAGGATACCGCCGATGACCCAGGGGGTGGTTACCTTGTCATAGAAGCCGTAGACGGCGAAGGTGGATTGCAGGTTGTAGGAAGCCAGCAGGTTAAAGCCGCCGGCGTAGGTAGCAATCAGGGCTACAGCGAAAGCGCAGCCCAGGCCTCTGCTGTGCAGGGCGGTTTCAATATAATAGGAAGGGCCGCCGTAGCTGTCGCCGTGTTCGTCCCGGCGTTTGTAGACCTGCGCCAGGGTGCTTTCAATGAAGGCAGTGGAACCGCCGATGATGGCAATCAGCCACATCCAGAACACGGCACCAAAGCCGCCCAAGCACAGGGCAGTGGAAATCCCGATGATGTTGCCGGTGCCCACCCGGGATGCGGTGGAAACCATCAGTGCCTGGAAAGAAGAAATGGACCCTTCTTTTTCAGGTTTCTCCATGACTACGCGGATGCATTGGGTCAGCCAGCGGCCTTGAATAAAACGAGTGCGGTAAGTAAAATAAATACCGGCTACCAGCAAAACAATGACCAGAATGGGGTAATACAGTACGTCGTCCAGCGTGGTGAGAATTTGAGACATTGTTTGTTCCTCCCTTGTTGTTTTGATACCTGTACATGTAATACAGAATATCATAATGTTTTGTTGCTTGAATTATATACTATCAAGGCGAACAATACAAAGGTTTTTTAACAGATTGTTAAAGATTTATTGAATTAACATGGTAAAGAATACTTTATACAATTTTGGGGAGGAAAAGACGCTGTTTTACATAAATATTTTACCGGGAACCTAAAAAGTTTTTCTAATATAATGAATTATCCCTTTAACGTACCGAAAAAGGCGAAAACGGCGTCTTTCCTTACAAAAAGTTGCTTATTTATGCCTTTTGTGCTATGCTATATGAGCGGTTTTTTAAGTAATTACAGATAGTCTGTTTAGCGAGATACATGGATTGTGGCTGACAGCAATGTGAGGAGGATTTTTTTAATGAGCGTTTCCGTAGAAAGAAATGGTAATGAAGCAACGTTAAAAATCAATTTACCGGTAGAAGATGTAGCAAAAGCCTTTGACAAAGCAGTTGCCAAGATCAACAAGCAAGTAACGATCCCTGGCTTCCGTAAAGGCAAAGCTCCCCGCCGTGTGCTGGAACTGCACGTAGGCAAGGATGCCATCAAGGAAGAAGCTTTCGAAATCGTCGCCAATGAACAATATAGAAAAGTATTGGAAGACAACAAGCTGGTTCCTGTGTCCGACCCTGAAATCAAAGATTCCAAATTTGAAGAAGGCGAACCTCTGGACCTGACCCTGGCCATCACCCTGCGTCCGGAACCGGAACTGGGCCAATATAAGGACCTGGATGTTCAAAAGGAAGAAAAAGAAATCACCGAAGCTGACGTGGATAAAGCCGTTGAAGAACTGCAAAACCGCGCTGCCAAAATGGTAGAAGCTCCGGAAGGCAAGAAACTGGAAAAAGGCGACCTGGCTACCATCGACTTCGCTGGCACCATTGACGGCGAACCGTTTGCCGGCGGCGAAGGCAAAGGCTATCCTCTGGAAGTAGGCAGCAACAGCTTCATTCCTGGTTTCGAAGATCAGCTGGTAGGCCTGGGCAAAGGCGATTCCACTGATGTAAACGTTACTTTCCCGGAAGACTACTTCTCCAAAGAACTGGCTGGCAAAGCTGCTGTGTTCAAAGTCAACGTCCAAGACGTAAAGGTGAAGGAAGTTCCCGAAGTTAACGACGAACTGATTGCCAAGAATTCCGACAGCAAGACCGTTGCCGAATTCCGTGAAAAGACCCTGGACCGCATGAAGAAGGCAGAAGCTGACCGTGCCCAGTCCGAATACGAACGGAAACTCATCGAAAAGGCTGTTGAAAACGCCAAATTCGAAGTTCCTGAAGTAATGGTAGAACAACGTGCCAACCAGATGATTGACGAACTGGCCATGAACCTGGAAAGCCACAAAATGAGCCTGCCCATGTACCTGTCCTATCTGGGCAAGGATGTAAAGACCTATCGGGACGAACAAAAACCTGTAGCTCTGGCCAACATCAAAACCGACCTGGTTCTGGATGCCATTGCTCTGGCTGAAGGCCTGAAGATCTCCGATGCAGAAGTACAAAACGAATTGGCTCAGCTGGCTGCTGCCCATGGCGCAACGGTTAAACAAGTTGAGAAAATCGTAAAAGAAAATGGTTCCCTGGCTCTGCTGGTTGCCAACATTGTACGCCGCAAGGCTGCTCGGCTGGTTATCGACAGCGCAAAGAACGCTCCCAAGAAAGAAGAAGCTGCTGCTGAAGAAACGGCTGCTGCTGAAGAAAAATAAAACCGCAGGAGGTGGACGGCATGCCTTATGTACCTATTGTGGTAGAACAGACCAGTCAAGGCGAACGGAGCTATGATATCTATTCCCGGCTGTTAAAGGACCGGATCATTTTCGTCACCGGCGAAATTGAAGATCACATGGCCAACCTGATTATTGCCCAGCTGCTGTTCCTTGAATCCGAAGATCCGGATAAGGATGTCCATCTCTATATCAACAGCCCTGGCGGCAGTGTAAGCGCCGGACTGGCGATTTATGATACCATGCAGTACATTCGCCCGGATGTGTCCACCATTTGTGTGGGTATGGCCGCATCCATGGCGTCTGTTTTGCTGGCTGCCGGAACCAAAGGAAAACGGTTCGCACTGCCCCATTCCCGGGTGATGATTCATCAGCCGCTGGGCGGGGCCCAAGGACAGGCAACGGATATTGCCATCCATGCGCGGGAAATCCTGCGGGTTCGGGAAGAGATGAACAACATTTTGGCACTCCATACGGGAAAGACCCCTGCACAGATCCAAGAGGACACGGAACGGGATCATTTCATGACCAGTATGGAAGCCAAGGAATACGGGTTGGTAGACCAGGTGGTCGAAAATGCGCATTCCATTAGTAAGGGGTAAGACCCATCTTGCCCTGGCTGTTAGGAGGGGTGTCAGATGGCATTTGATGATAAGATGAATCCCCAGGGGCCGGAGTATACCTGTTCGTTCTGCGGCAAAAAGCAGAGCCAGGTGAAAAAGCTCATTGCGGGTCATAACGTGTTTATTTGTGACGAATGCATTGCCTTGTGCAATGAAATGCTGGAGAAGGACCTGAGCAAACCGGTAGCAGAAACGCTGACGGATTTGCCCAAACCCAAGGAAATCAAGGAAATCCTGGACGAATACGTAATCGGACAGGAAGATGCCAAGAGAACCTTGTCCGTAGCGGTGTACAACCACTACAAGCGGATCAATTATGAGCGCGCCCACCATTCGGATGTGGAACTGCAAAAGTCCAACATCTTGATGTTGGGACCCACGGGCAGCGGCAAGACGCTGCTGGCTCAGACTTTGGCCAAAATCCTGCGGGTTCCCTTTGCCATTGCCGACGCTACGTCTTTGACGGAAGCCGGCTATGTAGGGGAGGACGTGGAGAACATTCTGCTGCGCCTGATCCAGAATGCTGATTATGATATCCCTGCTGCAGAACGGGGTATCATTTATATCGATGAAATCGACAAAATTTCCCGGAAATCGGAAAATCCCTCCATTACCCGGGATGTATCCGGTGAAGGTGTACAGCAGGCCCTGCTAAAGATCCTGGAAGGGACCGTGGCCAATGTGCCTCCCCAGGGCGGCCGTAAGCATCCTCATCAGGAATTGATTCAAATCGATACCACCAATATCCTGTTTATCTGCGGTGGGGCCTTTGCGGGCCTGGAGAACGTGATCAACGCCCGTACCGGCAAAAAGAGTATGGGTTTTGGTGCGGATATCGCCACTGCCCAGCAGAAGAAGGATGAAAATGTTTTCCGGAAAGTGCTGCCAGAGGACTTTGTGAAGTACGGCTTGATTCCCGAGTTCGTAGGCCGGCTGCCGGTGGTAGTGACCTTGGACAAGTTGGATGAAAGCGCTTTGGTGCGGATTCTTACCGAACCTAAGAATGCGCTGACCAAGCAGTACGAAAGTTTCCTGGCCATGGACCATGTGGACCTGGAATTCGAGGACAGTGCCTTGAAAGCCATCGCCCATGAAGCCCTGGAACGGAATGCAGGCGCCAGAGGGTTGCGGGCCATTATCGAAAACATCATGAAGAATGTGATGTACGAAGTGCCCAGCCGGGACGATGTGGAAAAATGCATCGTCACCAAAGAAGTGGTCACCGACAAAAAGGAACCCACCCTGGTGCTGAAGGAAAAGAAAAACGACACAAGAAAGAATGCCTAGAGAAAAGGAAAAGGGATATCCCTTTTCCCTTTTTCTCTATACGTAAGGACGGTGAAAACCATGTTGGATGCAACAAGTTTAAGATTACCTTTACTGCCATTGCGGGGGATTATCGTATTCCCTGGAATGATCATCAACCTGGACGTGGGGCGTGAACGCTCCATTAAATCTGTAGAAACCGCCATGAACACCACCAAGCAGATCCTGCTGGTTACCCAGCGCTCTGCTGAAGATGCCGATCCGACGGCCAAGTCCCTGTATACCTTTGGTGTGATTGCGGAAGTGAAGCAGATGCTGAAGCTGCCCAATGGAGCCATGCGTATCCTGGTGGAAGGCCTGGAACGGGTAGAAGTGATTTCCGTAGTAGATGCCGTAGGCATGAATCTGGAAGCCTACGTGGAAAAGCGCCCGGATATTATTGACAACTCCGCTGAAGTGGAAGCCCTGCGCCGGATGATGGAGCAGACCTTCGAACAGTGGGTGGTTGCCACCAAGAAAGTCAATTCCGAAGTGCTGCTGACCTTTAAGGACCAGGAAGATCCGGGCCGGATTGCCGACCTGATTGCCGGGTACCTGACCATTGAAATAGATGAAAAGGAAAAAATCCTGGAAGCCGTGGATGTAAAGACCCGGCTGAAGCTGCTGTACACCGATCTGTGCAAAGAGCTGGAAATCGTGAACCTGGAAAAGGATATTTCTGCCCAGGTCCGGAAACAGATCGAACAAAACCAAAGAGAATATTACCTTCGGGAACAGCTCAAGGCCATCAACAAGGAATTGGATGAAGGCTCCGATAAAGAGTCCGAAGTAGATGAATATAAAGCGAAAATGAGCAAGCTGAAGCTTCCCAAGGACGTGAAGCAGAAGCTGGAAAAGGAACTGGACCGGCTGTACAAGATGCCGCCCATGATGGCCGAAAGTGCCGTCATCCGCAACTATCTGGACACGGTGCTGTCCCTTCCCTGGGGCAAGACTACCCGGGAAAACTATGACCTGAAAAAGGCTGCGGAAGTCCTGGATAAGGACCACTATGGTTTGAAGAAGGTAAAGGAACGTATCCTGGATTACCTGGCAGTACGGGCCATTACCAAAACCAACAAGGGACCTATCATTTGTCTGGTAGGACCTCCCGGCGTAGGCAAGACCAGCTTGGCCGAATCCATTGCCCGGGCTGTACACCGGAAATTCACCCGGATTTCCCTGGGCGGTATTCGGGATGAAGCCGAAATCCGCGGCCATCGCCGCACCTATATTGGCGCCATGCCCGGCCGTCTCATCAACGGCATGATTGACTGCGGCGCCGACAACCCGGTATTCCTGCTGGATGAAGTGGACAAACTGGGGGCTGACTTCCGGGGTGACCCGGCTTCCGCCCTGCTGGAAGTGCTGGATCCGGAACAGAACAGCCATTTCAGCGACCACTACATCGAGTTCCCCTATGATATGTCCAACGTATTCTGGATTGTAACCGCCAATACGGTGGAAACCATTCCGGCGCCTCTGCTGGACCGGTTGGAAGTCATCGAACTCAGCAGCTATACCGACGATGAAAAATTGAAGATTGCCCAGCTGCACCTGCTGCCCAAAGAACGGAAGGCCAACGGCCTGACCGGCAAGAACCTGACCCTGAGTGCTGCCACCATCCAGCACATTATCCGGGATTACACCCGGGAGGCCGGCGTCCGGAATCTGGAGCGGAAAATCGCTACGGTATGCCGGAAGGCAGACCGGAAGATTGTGGAAGAGAAAGTGGAGAAGGTTTCCGTAACCCCGTCCAACCTGAAAGACTTCCTGGGACCCATTATTTTCCTGGAAAGCGATATGCGGGCCAGATCCGAAGTGGGCGTCTGCACCGGCCTTGCCTGGACCAGCGTAGGCGGCGAACTGCTGAAGATAGAAGTGGTGGTCTGCGAGGGCAAGGGCAAACTGGTGCTCACCGGTCAATTGGGAGATGTGATGAAGGAATCTGCCCAGGCAGCCTTCACCTATATCCGTTCCCGGGCCAAAGAACTGGGTCTGGAGCCGGACTTCAATGAAAAGGTGGACATCCACATCCACGTACCTGAAGGTGCCATTCCCAAGGATGGTCCTTCCGCCGGTATTACCATGGCTACGGCTATGGAATCGGCACTGACGAAACGGAAAGTAAAGGCCGACCTGGCCATGACAGGTGAAATCACCATTACAGGACATGTTCTGCCCATCGGCGGACTGAAAGAAAAAGTGCTGGCTGCCCATCGGTATCGGGTGAAGACGGTGCTGATTCCCAAACAGAACGTACAGGATCTGGAAGAAATTCCGGAAAATGTCCGGGCTGATATGGAATTCATTCCTGTAGAGCATATGGATCAGGTGACCAAACTGGCTTTGGAGGAATAACATGACAACAACCCAGTGGGATATCATCGGAGCGGACTATGTAGCTTCCGCCGTCAAAGCCACCCAGTATCCCCAGGATACCATTGATGAGGTGGCATTTATCGGGCGGAGCAATGTGGGCAAATCCTCATTGCTGAACTCCTTGGCCCGGCGTAAGGGCCTGGCCCGGGTCAGCAGTTCTCCCGGCAAAACCCAAACCATCAACTTCTACTCCTTCCAGGCCAAGCGCCAGGTGGAGGAAGAGGTGCAGCGCCACACCCTGTACGCGGTGGACCTGCCCGGCTACGGGTTTGCCCGGACGTCTAAGGGAAACAAAAACGAATGGTCTGCCTTCATCTGCAAGTACATGGAAAACTCCCAGTTCCTGAAACTGGTTTGTGTACTCATGGACATTCGCCATGCTCCCATGGAAAGCGATATTGACTGCTACCAATGGCTGCTGAATCTGGGGCTGCCCCTGATGGTCATCCTGACCAAGGCGGACAAGCTGTCCAAGAACGCAGTGGCCAGCCAGAAAGCCCTGTACCAGAAAACCTTTGGCCTCAGGGACGACCAGATTATCACCTACAGCTCATCTTCCCATGTAACCCGGAAGGATTTGATCAACCGGATTATGGATCAGCTGGTAGAAAACTAAAAGAGAAGGATTGGAACGGCTTAGCCGGGCCAATCCTTTTCTTTTTGGGGAAACCGGAACAAACCCCAGGACTATGGTATAATGAGGCAGCAGCCGTCCTGGAAGATTGGCTTCCAGGACACTGTCGTTATAAGGAGGCTATACCATGAATCCAAAATTGACGGCCAAAGGAACGGCCATAGAAGAATTGATAAAGACCCTGCACGGGGCAGAAGTAAACGGTGCCAACGCCTATTATGTGCTGGCGGCCCAGGCTAAAAGCTATGGCCTGGAGGACCTGGCAGAGGCTATGCTGGCCAACGCCGCTGAAGATGCCTTCCACGGAGGCAAATACGGGGCGTTGCTGAACCCGGGCGCAGAAGGAGAAGCTGCCCTGTGGAAACGGGCCGTAGGCTTTTACCAGGCAGAAGCCGGGGCCCGGACAAAGCTGCTGGAACTGGCCCAGCAGGTACGGGACGCGGGCCTGCCGGAAATTGCTGACGAAATTGCCGCCACCATCCCGGAAGAAGACGAACACGCCCGGCGGCTGGCCAAGGTATTTGAAGCCCACGGCATCAGCTATAAATAAGCGTTACAGTGGTACGAAAATGACTTGCAGAACCTACGGGGTTTGCAGGTCATTTTTGCTTTGGGGCAACGGCAGGTGGAGGTATGCGCTGGGCGTATACCGGGGTTCGGGATTGGCATTGTACAGCGGGGCCGCAGCCTTCTACAATAAAGGGGAACAAAGTGTTTGGGCAGCGGCTGCAGTTTGGGGCGCTGCTTTTCTGGGAAAGGAGAAACAACATGGAATATGTTAAGTTAAACGATGGAAATCAAATCCCCGCAGTGGGTTTTGGGGTGTTCCTGATCCCCAATGATGGCTCCACCTATAAGGCGGTTTTGGAAGCCCTGAAGGCAGGCTATAGCCATATTGATACGGCAGCGGCCTACTTCAACGAAGCTGAAGTGGGGAAGGCAGTGAAGGACAGCGGCATTCCCCGGGAGGAAATTTTTATCACCAGCAAATTGTGGCTGCAGGACTACGGGTTTGCGGCTGCTACCAAGGGTTTGGATACTTCCTTGCAGAACCTGGACACGGACTATGTGGACCTGTACCTGCTGCACCAGCCTTATGGGGACGTACCTGGAGCCTGGAAAGCCCTGGAAGCGGCCCAAAAGGCCGGCAAGGTAAAGTCCATTGGGGTCAGCAACATGACGCCTAAAATCTGGAATTCCTTTGTGCCCCAATTTGACTCCCTGCCGGCGGTGAACCAGGTGGAGTGCAATCCCTTCTTCCAGCAGAAGGAACTGCGGGCGCTTTTGGCCCCTCAAAATGTAAAAATTGAAGCTTATAAGCCCCTGGGTCATGGGGACACAACTCTGCTGCAGCAGCCGCTGCTCAAGGCCCTGGCCAAGAAGTATGGCAAGAATGTGGGACAGGTAATCCTGCGCTTTGAGGTGCAGGACGGACTGATTGTCCTGCCCAAATCCACCAACCCGGGGCGGATTGCCGGGAACCTGGCTATTTTTGATTTTGCCCTGACGGCAGAAGAAATGGAACAGATCCGTGCCCTGGATACGGGCAAGGGCAGCCATGACCCGGAAACGCCGGGGATGGGAGAACTGCTGCTGAAAAACTACCGGGTCCACGACTAAGAAAATAAATTACTTTTTGTACACTGCAAGTTTCCTCTGGGACTTGCAGTGTATTTTTTATGCTGTCAGGAATTTCTAAAAGCAAAAGTTTCCGTTAGGTTTTTTGGCATAAGCAAATACTTTTACATATTCTCCTGAATCGGCAGAGAACCTTTGTTATTTTATAGAAATCATCTAACTGCATCAACAATTTTTGTAGGGCTGATTCCTTTTTGGCATAGGTTTACAACTAATATTCATAAGAAGATGCTTATGAATGTGTTTTGTTAAGGAAAGCGTGTTATAATGAATGGTACAGAATAAGAAATAATGATTTTTATTCAAATATGAGTTTCTATAAGGAGGCAGGGGGGCGCTGGTGCCTCCCTTTGCTTTCGGCAGAGTGCTTTAAACGAACTGCTTCAAATGCTTTTCAAGCGGGCCAGGCTGCTGACCAGTCCTTGCAAAAGGGCCTGACAGGAGTCCGGGCTTTGACCAGCGTTTAAGGCAATTGTGGAAACAGCCACTGGGGTTCTGTATGGGGCGGTGCTTTTTGTACGGGGGTATGGAAAGCCTGCAGCAGAACCTATGGCTATGGAAAAGGGGAAAAAGGCGATTTTTATGAAACAGGTATTTACGAACGGGCGGAAACAGGAATTGGCAAAACTGGTGGTACTGGGGATTTTGGCTGGGGGACTGGCCATTCCTGGTAGGGCCTTGGCTGCGGATCTAACGGTCACAACGGACCAGACCGGTCCTGTGTATGCGGCCACCGGCGATGGCGTAGAATTGAATAACCTGACAATTGGCTCAGTGTCGGTCACTCCAGGCCCCACCATTACCGGCTCGGCCTACGGCGGTATGGGTACCTCCGGCGGCAGCTACTCGGACACCAATACGGTTACCTTAAATAATGGTACCGTCACGGAAAACCTGTACGGCACGTACGATACGGATGCGGCTACGATAAGTACGACCACCATCAACGCCGGTACGGTGCAGGGAAACGTCTATGGCAGCTATAGCCAAAACGGTACGGCGGATTACAACCACGTGTATGTAGGCACTGATACAGCGAATACGGGCACCATTTCCATCGGCGGCGATGTCTACGGCGGCTATTCGGAAACCTACAATGCCGGCAGCAACAGTGTAGAAATTGACCGGGGCACCGTAACCGGCTCTGTCTACGGCGGTTCTGGCATTGGCGGCGCCGGCAGTACGGTTACCCTGGGTGCCGCCAGCAGCACCACAGGTCCTACCATCAGCGGCCGTGTCTATGGCGCCAATACTCCGGGTGGTACGACCTTCCAAAACGTAGTAACCATTAACAGCGGCACCGTGGCAGGCACTGTGTATGGCGGGGCAGGCCAAACAGCCACCTACAATGAAGTACACGTAAACGGCGGCAGCCTCCAAAACGGCCTCTATGGTGGCTACAGTACTGCCGGGGACCAAGTAAACCATAACATTATCACCCTCAGCGGCGGTACCATCTCGGGCACAATCTACGGCGGCTACGCCGGCGCCGGCAGCTCCAGCGATAACACCATCAACCTCTACAGCACCAATCTTACCAATGCCAGTTTGTACGGTGGTAATGGGAGCGCTCCTACTAACAACACCCTGAACGTCTATACGGTAGGCAATACCGTGAAAAACCTCGCTGCTTTTCAAAACCTGAACTTCTACGTTCCGGAAGCAGCCGCAACGAATACAGCCGCCATGCTCACCGTCACCGGTACAGCCGACGTAACGGGCAGCACCATCAGCGCCGGGGTACAAAATATCGACAGCTTTACCAAGGACCAGGTGATTACCCTTCTCACAGACGCTAACGGCATTACCGGCCTTGACGGGGTACAATTTGGCACCCTCACCGATGCGGGCTTTGCTGAGACTGGCTTTTACCTGACCAAAGCCAGTGATGGCAACTCGGTCCTTCTCACCATCGGCACCAAACCTGCTGACTCTGGCTCCGAGGACACCCCCGACACCACCGGCAACAACGTGGAAATCACCTCTGCCGGCAGCACCACCACCTACGGGGATTATAAGACGTCCTACCTGGCAGCCAAGGATTCCAACATTGTCACCGTGAAAAGCGGGAACCTGACAGGGGACATCTACGGTTCCTATATTGCCGGGGGCGACGCCTTCAGCAATGAGGTCCGGGTCCTTAGCGGCACTGTCACAGGTTCCGTCATTGGCGCCCACAGCACCGGCGGTGCGGATAACGTGGTTACTCTTGGAGCCGAAGGCTCCGCAGACGGTCCCACCGTTACCCAGGACGTGTCCGGTACGGATATTGCGGATACCAGCGGCAGCACCACCACCAACTATGTCAATCTGTACGGCGGTACGGTGGCTGGCAATGTGTACGGCGCCCGGGGCTTTACGGCCACCCACAACTACGTCAGTATCTATGGCGGCACTGTGGACAACATCTATGGCAGCTACGGCACAGAAGGCGGCTCCCACGACTATAACTCCGTTTCCATTTACGGCGGCAA
This sequence comes from Acidaminococcus sp. AM05-11, assembly GCF_003472805.1. Taxonomy (NCBI): domain Bacteria; kingdom Bacillati; phylum Bacillota; class Negativicutes; order Acidaminococcales; family Acidaminococcaceae; genus Acidaminococcus; species Acidaminococcus sp. AM05-11. The sequence goes on from NZ_QRMX01000027.1 coordinate 17,547, forward strand.
GGTGACCGGCAGTGTCTATGGCAGCTATGACGAAGCTGGCTCCGTCTCCGGCAATATGATCAACCTGTACGGCGGCGACCTGACTGGGGCCAGCCTCTATGGCGGCGTGGGCAGCAGTGTCAGCGGCAACAGCCTGAACGTTTACACCGTAGGCAATACGGTGGCCAATATTTCCGGCTTCCAGAATCTGAATTTCTATGTGCCCAGTACGGCGGTGGACGGGGATACCATGCTTACTGTTACAGGGAACGCAGATATTACTGACAGTACCATCAGCGTCGGCGTAACCAACCTGGCGGCCTACAGCGGCAAGACCCTTACTCTCCTCACAGACGAGAACGGTCTTACCGGGCTGGCTACGGCCACTACGGGCATTCTTACCGATTCCGGCTTTGCCGCAGAGGGAATGACCATTACCAAGTCTTCCGACGGCAGATCCGTGATTTTGACCATTGCCGGCAGCAGTCAAAACACAGATACCAAGGACATCAATGGCGAGAATCTCAATAATGATGTATATGGCGCCTACAGCACTGGTTCCACCAACCTCTCCGGTCATCTAGTGAAGATTACCGCCAGTACCATCAGCGGCAATGTCTATGGTGCCTACTCGGAAAAAGGGGATGTGGACCATAACGGTATCGACGACTACTCCGGCACCATCAGCGGCAAGGTCTACGGCGCCTATACCAACGGCGGCAAGGCCGTAAACAACGCCGTAAGCGTGGCCTCCGGTACGGTGAATGACGATATCATTGGCGCCTACGGGGTCAAGGGCCAGGGCAACAGCGTTACCGTGGGGGCGGCCGGAACCGTGGGTCCCACCCTGAATGGCAACGTCTACGGGGCCGACAGTACGGGAACCATTTATGACAATACGGTCAACGTGAACAGCGGCACCATCGCCGGCGCAGTCTACGGGGCTAGGGGCCTGGGAACCACGTACAATACCGTCAATATGAACGGCGGCACGGTGCAAACCGGCATCTACGGCGGCTACAGCGCCACCAACGGCTCCGTGGACCACAACACCATTAACCTCAAGGGAGGCACCGTCAGCGGGGATATTTACGCCGGCTATTCCGAGCAGGGGGCGGCCAGCGACAACACCATTAACCTGTACGGCGGCAGCCTGACAGGGGCCAGCCTTTACGGCGGCGTGGGCAGCAGCACCACCGGGGGCAATACCCTGAATGTCTACAGCCTGAAAAACACCGTAGAAAATCTGGGGGACTTCCAGAACATCAACTTCTACGTGCCGGCTGCCACCCGCACCGGCAGCACTATGCTGGCGGTAACGGGGAAGGCTGATGTAACGGATACGGTAATCAGCGCCGGGGTGTCCGATCTCAGCGCCTATACGGGAAAGACCGTCATCAACCTGCTCCAGGACGAAAACGGCATTACGGGCCTGGATACCACTTCCTTTGGCACAGTTACCGATGCAGGCTTTGCCACCACGGGCTTTACCCTGTCCAAGTCCAAGGACAGCAAAACCGTGCTTCTCACCATCGGCAGCAGCAATGCCACCCTGCCCGATGCCAAGGATGATGACAATCCGGATAACACCAACACCAACACCAATACAAACTCCAATACGAACACGAATACCAATACGAATACGAACACCAATGCCAATACCAACACCAGCACTGACTCCAGCAGTGAGGACAAGCTCCTGGCCCTCCACCTGAATCCGGATACCAAAATCCTGGTGGAGGCCCGGGAAGCAGCCCTGGGTATGCTGAACAATGCCGGGGACTTTATGGTGAATCAGGGGATTTTGGCTGCCCAGGACCAGAGCCGGGACATTCAGAAGCAGTACCAGCTGTTTGCGGTGCTGGGAGCCAATGACCTCCGGTATGAAACCGGTTCCTATGTGAAGAACCACGGCATGAATGCAGAGCTGGGCTTTGCCCGGCAGCTGCCCAGCGGGAAACATACGGCCTTACTTATGCCCTTTGTGGAATATGGCCATGGCAATTACACCAGCCACCTGGACGACGGCGCCCGGGGAGACGGGAAAAATACGTATTACGGGGCCGGCCTATTGGTACGCCAGGATAATGCCAATGGGATGTACACCGAGGGGAGCCTGCGGGTGGGCCATACCCAGGGGGACTACAGCGGCGCCATTGCGGGCTATAATGCCAGCTACGACCTGGACGGCACCTATACGGCGGCCCATATTGGCACTGGCCGGGAGTTCCAGCTGACGGACAAGGATAGCCTGGACGTATACGCCCGGTTCTTCTACACCCATATGAACAGTGCGGAAACCCACCTGCACAGCAGCCTGGGCAGTGCACCCTACGAATTTGACAGCGTAAACTCCTACCGCAGCCGGATTGGCACTCGCTGGACCCGGAACTACCGGGAAAACCAGAGCCTGTACGCAGGCCTGGCCTGGGACTATGAGTTCGGCAGCGGCGCCCGGGCTTCCTACCATGACCTGACTACCTTGAGCCCCGAGGTGAAAGGCGGCAGCGGTATGGTGGAACTGGGCTGGAGCAGCAAGGCCAGCCAGACCAATCCCTGGAGCGCCGATGTACGGCTGACCCAGTGGATGGGCAAGCAGAAAGGTACCCAGTTCAGTGTGGGCGCCCAGTACCACTTCTAATTGGATAAACAAAACCCCGGAACCAGAAACGGCTCTGGGGTTTGGGGCTTAACGGGAAAACCAAAATAAAACAATTTTTTTATACACTGCTGCAGTTGTATTTTGTGCTTGCAGTGTATTTTTTATGCCAGAAATAGTTCATAAAATTACTTTTTTCCCTGGAATCGCTGGTTTATAACGAAATTCTTTGGAGGTTTACCAGGGTAAGTGGACAATTTTTTACACTTCTCTTTGGATGCGTGCAGGAGTATAGAAATTCTGTAGTGCTTATGCACTATGGGCATAGGCCAATGCCTAAGATTCATAAGAATATACTTATACGCAATTTGTAGTAAGCAAACTATGATATAATAAACGATATAAAATAAATAATAATTATTATTATACAAATATTAACTTTTATAAAAAGGAGGGCGTGTATTGTCTTCGTTTTGTCCTTGCAAGAAAAGGCAAACGAAGCTGCGCAGTCGCAATCAAACTCAGCCTGGCTGCTATCAGACCGGGTACAAGCAGTACAGAATACTTTCAAATCCAACTAAGATGATGCAAAATCCCCTAAAAAGGTTTTGGCCGTCATTTTATGGCTTTGACGCACATTTGTTGAAATAGCTGCTGGAATTCTGAATGGGGTGGTGCTTTTTGTGCAGGGTACAGGAAGCCTGCAGCAGAAGTCCAGGGCTCTGAAGTAAAGGGGAAAATGAAAAATCTATTATGAAACAGCTTGCAGTGAATGGGAGAAAACAAGAACTGACAAAAGTATTGCTGCTGGGGATTTTGGCTGGGGGACTGGCCATTCCTGGTAGGGCCTTGGCTGCGGACCTAACGGTCACAGCGGACCAGACCGGTCCTGTGTATGCGGCCACTGGCGACGGGGTGGAAAGCAATAACCTGACCATTGGGTCGGTCACTCTAGCCACCACTATTACCGGCTCTGCCTACGGTGGTATGGGTACCTCCGGCGGCAGCTACTCGGACTCCAATACGGTTACCTTAAATAATGGTACCGTCACGGAAAACCTGTACGGCACCTATGACCCGGATATAGCGACCTACAGCACGGTAACCATCCATGACGGCACCGTACAGGGAAACGTCTATGGCGGCTATGCCCAAAGCGGTACCGCAAATAATAACCACGTCTATGTAGGCACGGATGCAAGCAATACCGGCGATATTTCCATTGGCGGCTCTGTTTACGGCGGCTATTCGGAACAAGGGGATGTCGGCAGCAACAGTGTAGAAATTGACCGGGGTACGGTAAAAGGGAATGTGTACGGCAGCTATGGAGCTGGCGGCTCCGGCAGTTCGGTTACCCTGGGCACCGAGGGCAGCACTATCGGTCCGTCTATTGGCGGCTCTCTTTATGGGTCCTATGGCACGTCCGGGTGGGCCTATGCCAATGGCCTTACCATTAACAGCGGCGAGGTGAAAGGTACCGTCTATGGCAGCTGGGGGAGCTTGGCTACGCAAAATACGCTGACCGTAAATGGCGGCACCATCGATCAGGGGATCTACGGCGGCTACAGCAGCGGCATCGCTGAAAATAATACTATCACCATCAAAGGTGGTACCATCACCGGTGATATTTACGGCGGTTACTCCACAGAGGGCGAGACCAACAGCAACACAATCAACCTCTACGGCGGCACACTCACTGACGCCAGCCTCTATGGCGGTGTCGGCGCCACCGGCAGAGGAAACAACACCTTGAACGTCTATACCTTGGGCAACAGTGTGGTGAATCTGGGCGCCTTCCAGAATCTCAATTTCTATGTTCCTGCCACGGCTGCCACGACGGCCAATGCTACCATGCTGACTGTTACGGGGAAGGCCGATGTGACCGGCAGCACCATCAGTGCTGGCGTGGAAAATATCGATGCTTTTACGACGAATCAGGTCATTACCCTTCTGACGGACAGTAACGGTATTATTGGGCTTGATGGCGTCACCTTTGGCACCCTGACAGATGCAGGCTTTGCCCAGACCGGGTTTTATCTGTCTAAGACGACAGACAACCATGCGGTTACCCTGACCATCGGCACGAAAACGGACGACAGCGGCTCTGGCTCCGGTGATTCCGGCTCCGGCAGTGGTTCCGATTCGGGAAATTCCGGCTCCAGTGATTCCGGCGACGTGACACCGGTGGCAGGCGATGCCGTAGAAATTACCACAGGCGGCACCACTGCGTCCTACGGAGATTATCAGACCAGCTACCTGACCAGTGCCGCCGATAACGTGGTTACCGTCAAGAGCGGCACCTATACCAGCTCCATCTATGGCAGCTATGGCGGCGACGGTGGTACCAGCAACAAGGTCAGTATCGGCGCAGTCGGTACAGACGGCCCGTCCATCACAGGCGATGTTCTGGGTGACAGCGGTACGGGGACGACCTATTTTAACGAAGTTACCGTAAACAGCGGCACCATTAATGGCACGGTCTACGGCGCCAAGAGCAATACGGCGACCTACAATACCATTACCGTAAACGGCGGTACCATCACAGGCGGCATCTACGGCGCCTACAGCACCAGTGATGCCAACGGTGCCATCAATAGCAACACGCTGAACCTCCTGGGCGGCAAAGTCTCCGGCGCTATTTACGGCGGCTATTCCGAAAACGGCTCCCTGGGCGACAATAACATCAACCTGAAAGGTACCGACGTATCGGGCGCCAGCCTTTACGGCGCGGCCGGAACGGGCTCGGGCATGGACACCAATACCCTGAACGTCTATACCTTGGGCAACAGTGTGGTGAACCTGGGCGGCTTCCAGAATATCAATTTCTATATCCCCGATACGGCCAAAAGCACAGAAAACGCTACGATGCTCACTGTTACGGATACAGCGGATATCACCAATACAGCCATTAAGGCGGGCATAGAAGACCTTACAGGCTACACGGACGGCACGGTGATTACGCTCCTGACGGATGCCAATGGGCTTACGGGCCTTACCAGTGCCACTGTGGGTACGATCACGGACGCCGGCTTTGCCCAGACCGGTTTCTATCTCACCAAGTCCCGGGATGGCAAAGCCATCGTCCTCACCATTGGCGAGAAACCGACGGATTACGTTACTATCGTTACGAATGGCAATACGGCGTCGTATCCGGATTACCAGACGGACTATCTTTCCAGCCAGCAGCAAAACAGCGTCACCCTTACGGGCGGCAACTTTGCCGGGGACATCTATGGCGCCAAGGCCACCAGCGGCGACACAGGCGACAATAAGGTCACCATCACGGCCGGCACGGTGCAGGCCTCGGTCTACGGCTCCTCCGGTGGTACAGGCGGCGGCAGCAATACGGTTACTCTCGGCGCCAGCGGCACGGATGGGCCAACCATTACAGGAAATGTCTACGCCTATGACGGCACCGGGGTGTCCAGCTTTGACGCAGTGAGCGTAGCCAGCGGCTCTGTAGGCGGCACGATCTACGGTGCCAAGACCGATACGGCAACGTACAATACGGTTACGGTGAGCGGCGGCTCTGTAGGCAATATCTACGGCGCCTATAGCAGTAATAGCAATGGCGGCGTTGTGGATAATAACACGGTCACCCTTTTGGGCGGCACCGTCACCGGCGACGTCTATGGCGCCTACGGTGGCGCAGGCGGCAGCAACAACGTCACCCTTGGTGCAGCCACTACGGACGGTCCGAAAATTACAGGGAATGTCTTTGCTTACGACGGCACAGGCATTACCAGCGGCAACAAAGTTACTATTGCCAGTGGTTCTGTAGACGGCACAGTCTATGGTGGCCGCGCTGATGCGGTCACAAGCAGTACGATTGCTGTGAACGGCGGCACTGTCAAAAACGGCATTTACGGCGGCTACAGCACCAGCGGCAGTTCCGTCGACGAAAACGTCATCAACCTGAACGACGGTACCGTGAGCGGCAACATCTACGGCGGCTACTCGGAAAACGGCTCTGTGGGCAGCAATGTCATCAACCTGTACAGCACGGACGTATCCGGCGCTAGCCTCTATGGGGGCGGCGGTTCGGGTTCGACGCTGTCCAACAATACCCTGAATGTCTATACCTTGGGGAACAGTGTAGTGAACCTGGGCAATTTCCAGAATATCAATTTCTACGTGCCGGAAGACGCGAAGAATACAGGTAGCGCCACGATGCTTACCGTTACGGGTTCGGCCGATGTGACAGGCACTGCCATCAAGGCGGGTATTAACGACCTGACGGGCTATACAGAGGGTCAGACCATCACCCTGCTGACCGACACCAACGGCATTACGGGCCTTAAGACCGCAACTGTGGGCCTTCTGACGGACAGCGGCTTTGCCCAGACGGGCTATTATCTGGTCAAAAGCAAGGACGGCAAATCCCTAACGTTAATTATTGGGGAAAAACCTGTAGACTACGTGGATATCAGCTCCAATGGAGTAGCCTCGACCTACCCGGATTACGACCCGGACTATTTGGCCCTCAGCAGCGGCAATAGCGTCACCGTCAAAGGCGGCAGCCTGACCACGGATATCTATGGTGCCTATACGACGAGCGGCGGTGACACGGGGGATAACAAGGTCACCATCTCAGCCGGCAGCGTGACGGGCTCGGTCTACGGCGCCTCCGGCGGTACAGGCGGCGGCAGCAATACCGTTACCCTTGGCACAGCTACTACAGACGGACCGACCATTACAGGAAATGTCTTTGCCTATGACGGCACAGGCATTACCAGCGGCAACACGGTCACCTTGAATAGCGGCTCTGTGGACGGCACCGTCTACGGCGCTAAGACCGATACGGCAACGTACAATACAGTTACCGTAAACGGCGGTACCATTGACCAGGGAATCTACGGCGGCTATGCCACAGGTTTTGTGGGCAACAATACCATTACCCTGAAGGGCGGCACCGTATCCGG